>DAIOHI010000375.1:0-3132 GCA_036744815.1 Paludibacteraceae bacterium | reverse complement strand
CTTGCTGCGGTCAAGCCCTGGGGGAGTTCAAAGGGAGCTGGTCGTGTAGGACTTACCCGGGTGCAAAAGTAGTCCTTTTTACGAAATACACAAAACTTTTTCACTCCGAAAAAGCAGGAAAGTTTTTATTGTATTTATTTTTAGCTTGTTGTATTTGGTTTTTTCTGTAAAAAACGCGAAAAGCTGCTTCAATAAAGCGTTATTTACTTCGAATTATTCCGCTTTTTCCGGATTTTTCAGCTCCGGATAAGTAATGCGGGTGTGATAAATGTTCTTGATTTTTTCTTTAAAAACCGATTTTACCATTTCCACATCCTGAAAACTAATAGGAGCTTCTTTGAATTGTCCGTCGGCAATCTGGCTGTCGATCATGTCTTCTATCATATAGTCGATGCTTTCGTGCGTATATTCCTTCAAGCTGCGCGAACGGGCTTCAACCGCGTCAGCCATCATCAGTATGGCTGTTTCTTTTGTGTTGGGTTTCGGACCGGGATACATAAACGCTTCTTTATTCGGCGTTACATCGGGGTTGGCATTAATAAAGGCATTGTAAAAATACTTAGCTTTACTCGTTCCGTGATGCGTAGCGATAAAGTTGATAATCTGCTCGGGAAGGTTGTTTTTCTTGCCGATTTGTATTCCATCCTGAACGTGTTTGATGATGATGCGGGCTGCATCTTCGTAATTCATCGAGAGTAGGGGATTTGTTCCGCCCATCTGATTTTCGGTAAAATAATGCGGGTTTTTAATTTTCCCAATATCATGATAGAGTGCACCTGTGCGAACAAGCAGACTGTTTGCATTAATTTTTTTAGCTGCTTCGGTAGCCAGATTCGATACTTGCAAGGTGTGTTGAAATGTTCCCGGAGCAATTTCGGCAAATTTCATCATAAAGTCGCTGTTGATGTTTGTCAGCTCTACTAAAGTAACACTCGAAATAAGCCCGAACAGTTTTTCGATAAAAAATATAAGAATATGAGCAAAGAGTAAAATAGAGCAGCTTATGGCAAAATATATAATCATTACCCAATGAATACGCTCTATCTCTCCTTCGACAATCAGTTCGAATCCAATAAATGCAAAGGTATAACAGAGAAATATGTACATGGCAGTTTGTGCCAATTGCGAACGTTGCGACAAATCCTTGAGACTCGAAACTGCCGTCATTCCCGCTGCTATTTGTATAATAATAAACTGGAAAGGATCATCGGTAATAAAAGATATGATCAGAGTGGTGATGATGTGAGCAAAAAGCGCTGTCCGCGAATCGAAAAATACCCGAATAACAATAGGCAGCAAAGCAAAGGGTATGATGTAATAATTGAATTGCGTGTAACGAATAATTATTGCTGTAAGCGAAACGATGAAAAGGATCATCAAAATGACAAGCAGCAGGTTTTTGAAGCTGTCGAAAATCCGAGGTCTGAAAAGATAGAGATATAAAAATTGCAGAAATATCAATCCGAACACAATAATTATCTCTCCGAGAAGAACGGCAAAGGATTGTTCTGTTTCCGCGTTCCGGTTGTCGTATTCCGTTTTTAACGACGCTAATATTTGATAAGTCTGCGGCGTAACGACTTCACCTCGGTCAATGATTTTTTCTCCGGATTGTATCATTCCGCTGGTTATCGATAGGTTTTTCAGCACTTCTTTTCTCGATAAATCGGAAGTAATGCTGTCGTAAAGAAGATTCTCGACCAAATAAGCGTTCAGATCATAAGATTTCAAGCGTTCGGAAAGCCATGGAGCTCCTCGGAATATTTCTTCATAAGCTGTTTTTGGCGTATGCAATTTATCAATGGAAATTGTGCGCGTAAGCCGATTGGGCATGATGCAATTAATTTCCTTTTTATTCGATTCGGTCAAATCCTGATAGTTTTCGACGGAAAGAATACCGTCTTCATACAAGGATTTTAGTTTTTGTTTAAGATATAGTTTTGCTTCCCGATTCAGCGAGTCGGAACTGATGCGCAAATCCTGAAGCTGAATTCTTACAACCGAAGAATCCATTAAAAAATAAGGCGTAAATTTTGTCAACAGCGCATCTTGTTCTGCGGTAATCTGCTGATGGCTTTTGTAAATCGGGAAGTCGAAAGGAGCGGTAAGTATTTCGTAAACCCAAGGTTTACCGACCTCAAAATGATATGTGAAGCTTTTTTTGTTGGGGAAGAGTTGGATAATGGTAATGGCAAGAAGTAGAAAAAGACCTATTTTCGCCAACATTTGCACTCTTTCTTTTGTTATTTTCAGTTTCATACGTCTATAACTGTCGTCTGTATTGCTTAATAATCAAAGTGTAAAAGTAGTAAAAAAAAGCGAAATGGCATTTTGCAAATAAACTTTCAGTATTTTTGTAGTAATTCTAATTCCCGATTCATAGCATTTAATTTCATATATATGTACGCTATTGTAACACTTCCGCTTGTGCCTTTACGACAAGAAAACAACGAAAGGAGCGAAATGCTTTCGCAGTTGTTGTTTGGCGAATGTGTGCAGCTTCTCGAAACGCAAAACAATTGGCTCAAAGTAAAAAACCTGTCGGATGACTATATCGGATGGGCTGACCGGAAAATGATTTCGCCCCTCAATGAACTTGAATATAGGCAGCTTAGCGAAAATATGCATG
This sequence comes from Paludibacteraceae bacterium, assembly GCA_036744815.1. Lineage (GTDB taxonomy): Bacteria > Bacteroidota > Bacteroidia > Bacteroidales > Paludibacteraceae > H1. The sequence continues at coordinate 503 of DAIOHI010000375.1, read as the reverse complement.
CATTTAAAGTTTCGCAGCCTTTGTCGCGATGCATCAAACAGCGATCGAAACAGAGCCTTCTTTTACCTGCCGGCGCTCTGTTGTGGATGGACGAAAGCAATCAATGCATAATAAATGGAGAAAAATACGAATACGATCCGGCAGAAATATGCGATTTGAATCTTCAAACAGGAGAACAAGTATTGCACTATGCCCATCAGTTTTTAAATACGCCATATTTATGGGGCGGAAAAAGCCTAATGGGAATTGATTGTTCGGGGTTGGTGCAGGTTGTGTTTAGCATTATCGGGATTCAATTGCCGCGTGATGCTTCGCAGCAAGTAGAAAAAGGCAAAATTGTAGATAATCTTGACTCTGCTCGTGCCGGCGATTTGGCTTTTTTTGTCAACGAAAAAGGGCGCGTGTCGCATGTTGGCATTTTACTCAATAAGCAACAAATTATCCACGCATCAGGTTGGGTGAAAACAGAGCAAATTGACCAAAACGGAATAATTTCTGCCGCT
>DAIOHI010000374.1:0-3143 GCA_036744815.1 Paludibacteraceae bacterium | reverse complement strand
AAAAACAGGGAAACGAAGGTCGTAACAGATTTGCAGCAAGATACGGAAGCCCATGTATTCTACCACAACACGCTTGCTTCCAGGACTGTAATTTTTATCCTCGCCGGCAAAGGTGAATAAATGTCGTTTATCGTAAATGGAGTAACTTCCGTCGGGTTTTACGAAATACATACGGTTGTAATACTTCGCATTCTCTTCCGTTATAATACTTCCTGCCAATGCCGCATCTTTCGTCTGCGCTACGCGGCGCATCCATTCGAAGGTTTCGCCGCAAGGTGGTTCTGCCTCGCCCTTGGGTGAGGCGACAAATCCGGTAGTAAACATTTCGGGCAGGATAATTAAATCTGCTTTGGGCGAAGCTTCAATTAGCAGTTCAGCCCGTTTTCTGTTTGCTTCAGGTTGCTGCCAAGCGATATCGGTTTGAAGAAGGAGAAGTTTCATGTTTTCAATATGCCAATAAACAATGTGCTAATATGCCAATGTGCCAATGTGCCAATATATCAATATGGAAAAGTGATAGATAGAAGAATTTTCAACTTTCAATTATCAACTCTCCATTTTCACGCAGTTCAGCCACAATCTTCATCATATATTCTTTTGCAGCTTCGTATTCGTTAGGAATAATGCCGTCGAGAATGGCGTCTTTTATCTTCATTTTTATTTCGCCCACCAAAGAGCAAGCCGGCAGATTGAAGGTTTCCATTATCTCCTTGCCATCAATAGGCGGCTGAAAATTACGGACGCGGTCTTTCTCTTCTATCTCCTTCAGCTTTCGGCGCACCAACTTAAAATTTTCGCGAAAGCGCTTTACTTTATCGGGATTCTTCGAAGTAATATCGGCTTCGCAAAGCGTCATCAAATCGTCGATATCGTCACCCGCATCGAAAAGCAAACGTCGCACAGCCGAATCCGTCACTTCTTCTTCGCTCAGCACCATAGGGCGCATGTGAAGCGACACAAGCTTCTGCACATACTTCATCTTTTCGTTGGTTGGCAACTTCATTTTACGGAAGATTTCAGGAATCATCTTCGCTCCTACAAATTCATGTCCGTGGAAAGTCCAGCCCAAGCGATTGTCGAAACGTTTGCAGCGAGGCTTACCGATATCGTGCAGCAAAGCCGCCCAACGCAACCAAAGATTATCTGTTGTTCGGCTGATATTATCCAACACCATCAAAGTATGTGCGAAATTATCCTTATGCCCGATGCCTTCTTTGGTTTCGGCACCTTTTAAGGCTTCCAGTTCGGGGAAAATCAGTTTCAGCAAACCCGTTTTCTCCAACAGCACAAAACCGACCGAAGGACGCGGCGAAAGAATGATTTTATTCAATTCATCGGCAATACGCTCTTTTGAAATAATGTTGATACGTTCCTTATTGCGCTCGATAGCTTCGAAAGTGCTTGCCTCAAGATAGAAGCCCAATTGAGAAGCAAAACGGACACCACGCATCATCCGGAGCGGATCGTCGGAGAAAGTAATATCAGGATTGAGCGGCGTGCGTATAATCAGGTTCTCCAAGTCGCGAACGCCATTGAAAGGATCGACCAACTCTCCAAAACGAGCCTTGTTCAGGCAAATTGCCATCGCATTAATGGTAAAATCACGACGATTCTGATCATCTTCGAGTGTCCCATCTTCCACAATCGGATTGCGCGAATCGCGATTATAAGACTCCTTCCGTGCTCCAACAAATTCTATTTCAACATCCTTACTTTTGACCTGAGCTGTGCCAAAATTCTTAAAAACAGTCAGCTTTGCTCCTTTTCCTAAACTTTGAGCAACAGCCTGCGCCATTTCTATCCCGCTGCCAACTACTACCACGTCGATATCTTTCGAAGGACGATACAGCAATAAATCACGCACATATCCGCCGACAACGTAACAGTCAAGTCCAAGGTTGTCGGCAACTTCGGACAGCTTTTGAAAAATCTTATCTTGGAGGTATTCCTTCATTATTTTTTACTGGACAGGATTTATAAGATTAATTGTCCATTTATCTATTCTCCTGCTAATCTTTTCTGTTTGTTTTATCCTGCAAAAATACGGCATAAAATCGGAACGAACAATAATAAAGTGATGTGGCATATTACCACCTTGCTTTATTGGCATATTCTCACATTTTCACTACTTTTGCAAGAAACAAAAAATATAAGATCATGAACATTGTAGATAGATTTTTGAAGTATGTAAGCTTCAATACGACTTCGGATGAAAACACCAGCATGACTCCCAGCACTCCGGGACAAATGATTTTTGCCGAATATCTTGTAAAGGAACTTAAAGCCATCGGCTTGCAGGAAGTGGATCTAGATAAAAACGGATACATCATGGCGACATTGCTTGCAAACAGCGATAAAACAGTACCGACCATCGGATTTATCGCTCACATGGACACCAGTCCGGATATGAGCGGAAAAAACATCAAAGCATGCATCGTGAAGAACTACGACGGAAACGACATCCTGCTTAACGATGCACAGGCAATCGTACTTGAAACTGACACTTATCCCGAAATTTTGCAGTATAAAGGACAGGATATTATCGTAACTGATGGTACAACTCTGCTTGGAGCCGACGATAAAGCCGGAATAGCCGAGATAGTAACAGCAATGGAGTATCTGATCGCTCATCCTGAAATCAAACACGGAAAAATACGTGTCGGATTTACTCCCGATGAAGAAATAGGACAAGGCGCCGACCATTTTGATGTAAAAAAATTTGGAGCCGAATGGGGCTACACTATGGACGGAAGCGAGATAGGCGAACTGGAATACGAAAACTTTAATGCCGCTGCTGCTAAGGTTACTTTCAAAGGATTGAACGTACATCCGGGATATGCGAAACATAAAATGGTTAACTCTATCCGCATCGCCCATCAATTCGCAACTATGCTACCGCGCCACGAAACACCCGAACATACGGAAGGCTACGAAGGTTTTTATCATTTGGTAGCGAGCGAAGGATCAGTAGAAAAATCGACATTGAATTATATCATCCGCGATCATGACCACGACCGTTTCGAACGCCGCAAAAAAGAAATGCAGCATTTAGTGAATAAAATCAATGCCGAATTTGGCGAAGCTACAGCCACAATCGAAATCCGGGATCAATACTACAACATGCGCGAAAAGGTGGAACCGGT
>DAIOHI010000373.1:2955-3150 GCA_036744815.1 Paludibacteraceae bacterium | reverse complement strand
TGAAATATCAATCGCTAACTCCCAACATAGGAGTGAAAAGTGTAAATGAAACTGTAAAGTTTTATACAGAGGTATTAGGTTTTAAACAAATCGTCAGCGTGCCGGAAAGCGGAGAGCTGATTTTTGCAATTATCAGCGCAGGAAATGTGAATCTGATGTTTCAGCAAATAAACAGTTTGCAAGAAGAATACCCCA
>DAIOHI010000373.1:0-2883 GCA_036744815.1 Paludibacteraceae bacterium | reverse complement strand
TATGTAAAGTTGCAAAACAAAAATGCTCTGTACGAAAAGGTCAGGACGTCAGATTTTTTGGTTAAGGAAATGAATATCACTCCTTATGGAGCGGAAGAATTCGCCATCCGCGACAACAACGGTTTCATCCTAACCATTGCAGATAATGACGAAAATAGATCGCAGATAAAGAATTACGATAATTTCTTTCTCCCTGTTGATGATTACGAAAAAAGCAAACAATTTTATTCGGAAGTACTTGGATTAAAACTGAAATTTGAGTTCGCGGCACAAGGAATGGCTGCTTTTTGTGTAGGCAATGAAGAACCGGCAATTATTTTAAAGGATAAGAATAAATTTCCAAACGCAAAACCGACTATATGGATAGAAGTTTCGGACGTCAGAACAGTATATGGCGAGATGAAAAAGAAAGGAATCACGTTTTTAAGCGAGCCTTTCAAAATACGCACAGGATGGGCTGTTGAGTTTTCTGATCCTTCGGGGAACACTTTGGGCTTTACCGATTATATACAGTAAACGAAAAGCGAAAATAAGCTCTATTCAAAGAGCAAAATGCAAGCGAAAGGGCGAATATTCATTATCGCAGTTCGATGAACAAAGGCGCAGCGATGTTATAAATGAATAACTCTGCTACGCAATTTGCGCAAAGGCGAATCGAAAGATCAGATGCCTTGCGCGAGCTGCGCAATAGTGAAACGAGAACAAAGTACATTTGCGCAACCCGCGCAACAATGAAATAGAAACAAAGCAGACTTGCGCAAGCCGCGCAAAGTTGAAATGAGAGCAAAGTAGGTTTGCGCAAGCCGCGCAACGGTAAAATAAAAATAAACAAAGTTTGCGTGAGTTGCGCAAACTTTGTCATTAAGTTAAGACTAAAGATTACCTCCCAAGTTCCTCCCTCTTCGGGGAAGTTAAGAGAGGCTGGTTTATTTATATTCTTGCCAACTTTTTATTTCGATATCGCTTTCTTTCATTGTGCAGAAAGCCTCAATAAAAGCACTTGCCAAACGGGCATTGGTTATCAGCGGCACATTATGATCGATAGCGCCACGGCGAATTCGGTAACCGTTTGTCAATTCGCGGCGCGTATGATTTTTAGGGATGTTTACCACCAAATCGAAACTATGTTTCGCCATCAAATCCAAAATATTGTTTTCCTTCCCTTCATCGGGCCAACTAACAACGGTCGCTTTTACCTCGTTTGATTCCAGAAAGTCAGCTGTTCCTTTCGTTGCATAAATATCATAATTGTAAGCTTGCAACATTTTGCAAGACTCCAACAAATCTACCTTCGACTTACTATCCCCCGATGAAACCATTACCGACTTTTTAGGCAGTGTATAACCTACCGAAATCATGGCGTTGAGCAGTGCTTCGTGAAAGTCATCGCCCAAACAGCCCACTTCGCCCGTCGAAGCCATATCCACGCTCAATACCGGATCGGCATTTTGCAGGCGCGAGAAAGAAAACTGCGACGCCTTCACTCCTATCCAATCAATATCGAAAGCCGATCTGTCGGGTTTTTCGTAAGGAGCGTCAAGCATTATTTTAGTTGCCATTTCGATAAAATTGCGTTTCAACACCTTCGATACGAAAGGGAAACTGCGAGAAGCACGTAAATTACATTCAATAACCTTTACCTCATTATTTTTTGCTAAATATTGGATATTGAAAGGTCCGCTGATATTAAGTTCTTTGGCAATTTTTTTACTGATCCGTTTTACACGGCGGGCAGTTTCGAAATAGATTTTCTGAGCGGGAAAAACTAAAGTTGCATCTCCTGAATGTACTCCGGCAAACTCAACATGTTCCGAAATGGCATATTCAACTACTTCTCCGTCCTTTGCCACTGCATCAAATTCTATTTCTTTAGCATTTTGCAAAAATTGCGACACAACAACGGGATATTCCTTCGAAACATTTTCGGCTAATTTCAGAAAAGTTTCTAAGTCTTCTTTCGTATAACATACATTCATCGCTGCGCCCGAAAGCACATAAGAAGGACGCACCAACACCGGATAACCTACTTTAGCAACAAAGTCGTGAATTTCGTCCATGCTCGAAAGCTCCTTCCAAGCCGGTTGATCGATGCCTAATTGATCGAGCATGCTGGAGAATTTATGACGGTTCTCAGCGCGATCAATCGACTCCGGCGAAGTTCCCAAAATCGGTACATGCTGACGATGCAAGCGTATAGCCAAATTGTTCGGAATTTGTCCACCCATTGATATTATAACCCCTTTCGGCATTTCAACATCTAACACATCTAATACACGCTCGAAAGATAGTTCATCAAAATAAAGACGGTCGCAAACGTCGTAATCTGTCGAAACAGTTTCGGGGTTATAATTAATCATAATGGACTTGTAACCCAAGTTACGAGCCGTTTGTACCGCGTTCACCGAACACCAATCAAACTCCACCGACGAACCGATACGATAAGCCCCCGAACCGAGAACAACGATAGAAGCACCAAGCTCATCTCTCCCTTTAGATGAACCAGAAGCTTCTCCGTAAGTCATATACAAATAATTGGTTTTGTCAGGATTCTCGGACGCAATAGTATTAATGCGTTTTACCGAAGGAAGTATATCTGATTTCTTGCGCAATTCGCGGACACGCAAAGCATCCTTCTCAATATTCCCCTCGCCATCTTCCACAAAACGAGCTATCTGAAAGTCCGAGAAACCTAAACGTTTCGCTTCCTTCAACACATCAGCCGGAAGTGCTTCTATCGAAGTATAAGTTTTAAGTTTGTTGGAATAATCAACAATATTCTTTAAAGCACTAAGAAACCAATGATCAATTTTTGTCAGTTCGTGAATTCTTTCCACCGTATATCCTTCCTCGAAAGCCTGAGCGATAGCAAAAATGCGCAAATCG
>DAIOHI010000372.1:0-3150 GCA_036744815.1 Paludibacteraceae bacterium | reverse complement strand
ATTTTCGAAGGATATAAAATTTATCCAATTAATAAGATCGCTTACGATTTGCTGAAAAACGAAGAACGCTTTGAAAAAGAATACGATAAAGTGGAACGTTTGGATTTTGAAAAATACTTGATGCTGCAAATCGGAAAAATAGATTTGGAAGAGAAAGATGAAACATTTTTGCGTCAAAGATTGTTAGAAATATATGCTAATCCCTTAATTAATCAATTAGAAGCACAGGATTTGCATTGAATTTCGAAGGTTTTTTATCGGAATATCTGTTAAAAACAAAGCTCTACATTCGCTCAGTATTGTTTCTTAAGTGATAAAGTGTTATTTTTGCCATTCATTTACAGAGAATTAAAAAATCGATAGCTTATGAGAAAAATTACTTATATTTTTTTACTGTGCATCGCCTCCTCATTTTTGTTTATAGAAGGAGCTATTGCGAGCAGCAATTTTTCTGTGAGCTTGGCAGATCAGCAAAAGTGGAGTCAATCGGATAATGCAAACGCTTCCTTTGCGAAGATAGGAGAGTCTGAGAAGAAGAGCGAAAGCGAAACAGTAAAAAGCTCGTCGGAATTGAACTGGTATGTTGTGGAAAATGTCCTTCATATAAAGAATATTGCGGAAGGCAGCGTGGTAGAGATTTATAACGCGCTTGGAAGCAGGGTTCAAAGATCAGTGGTGGTTGACGAGCAAATAGAATTGAATGACCTCGCAAAAGGCATTTACATTGTGCGAATAGGAAAACTGAGCAAGAAAATCGTATTATAGAAATACTTTATACTTAAGATATAAGATCTTCGGGTAGCTTTCTATCCGAAGATTTTTTTATTCTTGTGCCTCCGCTTTCTTGTTAATTATTTATATGACATCAAATAAAAACATATTCAATATAAGCTATCCGATCTTTCTGACTCTGATAGCGCAAAATATTGTAAACGTTACCGACACCGCTTTTCTTGGGCGGGTGAGCGAAACGGCATTGGGAGCTTCGGCTGTTGCCGGAGTTTTATACATTGCCATTTACATGCTTGGTTTCGGTTTCAGTCAAGGTGCGCAAATCCTTATAGCGCGCCGCAATGGAGAAAGGAATTATCCTCGTATCGGGGTTATTTTCAACAATGCTTTGTTGTTCAATCTGCTTTTTGCCGGGCTTGTATTCCTTGCCGCAAAATCTGCTGTGCCGCCATTGATGAATCTTTTGGTGCAATCCGAAAACATCCACAGTCAGGCAATCGAATATCTTGATTGGCGCATCTACGGCATTTTTTTTTCCTTTCCCAATGTTATTTTCAGAGCTTTTTATGTGGGCATTACCAAAACCCGCGTTCTGACGGTTTCGGCTATTGTTACCGCAACGACTAATGTTATATTTGATTATTTGTTGATTTTCGGGAAATTCGGCTTTCCCGAAATGGGAATTGCCGGAGCAGGAATGGCTTCGATATTTGCCGAAGGCGCTACTTTTCTCTATTTGTTTATTTACACTTTTGCGAAAATAGATGTTCGCTTTTACGGATTGTTTCGCTTTGCTGAAGTGAGTTTTAAAACAACAAAAAGCATCTTCGATTTATCCATATTTATCATGTTCCAATATTTTATCTCGATCGGGACCTGGTTTTTGTTCTTTATTTTTATCGAGCATTTGGGCGAGCGACCTCTTGCCACAACAAATATAGGAAGGAGCTTATATACGCTGTTGATGATGCCCGGATCGGCATTGGCGACAACGAGCAATACCTTGGTAAGTAACTTGATTGGCGCCGGAGAGAAAGAAAAAGTAATGCCTTTTGTGCATAAAATGTTGAGAATTGTCCTTATCTTAGCCCTTCCTTTGACGGCGATTACTTTTGCATTTCCGGAAGCCTTTGCACGTATTTACACCGACGACCCCTCGCTTATAGAGGCTTGCGTTCCTGTTTTGCGGGTAGTGGCGGTTTCCATGTTCTTTTGCGCGGCGGGAAATGCTCTTTTCAGCTCCGTTGCAGGAACGGGGAATACGCGGACGGCATTCTTGATAGAAGTGCTGACACTGTTTTTTTATATGACTTATGTCTATTATACGGCTATTGTGCTCCGAACGGATGTAAGTATCGTTTGGATGTCGGAGTTTGTGTATTGGGGAGCAATAGGGGGAATGGCTTACATGTATTTGAAAAGCGGAAAATGGAAGAAGAGGGTGATTTAAAGAGAATGTGCTAATGTGCCAATATGCTAATGTGGAAATGTGAGAATGTGGAATCTGAAATCTTGAATTTGAAATCTTGAAACTCAAAGATATTATGGCAAAAAACGAATTTGATTATAATAAGGCGATAGCTGAACTCAATGCTATTTTAAAAGAGCTGGAAAATACCAATGAGATAAATATGGATGATATTTCCCTTAAAATGAAGCGCGCGGCTGAATTGATGAAACAATGTAAAAAGCAGCTTCACGAAACGGATAAAGACTTGGAAAAATTATTGGAAGAGCTGGATATGTAATGCCAACCTTGACTGAAATATGAATCAATCTGAAGCCGATACCAATGCCTTATCCGAAAAACGAAAACTTTTTCGGGCGGCTTTCTTTCCTGCTGTTATAGGGATATTAATTCTTCTCTGTTATGTGTTGGAACAAGGGATGGCTTGGGATTTCCGTTACGGAGGCGTTTTTCCTCGTCGCGTAGAGTCTTTATGGGGCATTTTCACCATGCCCTTTGTACACGGCAGTTGGAAGCATTTGTTGAACAACCTTCTTACCTTCGTATTGCTCGGAACATGCTTATACTATTTCTATAATCAAATAGCGTCGAAAGTATTGCTACTGTCCTACCTTTTCAGCGGCATCATCCTTTGGTTTATCGGTCGCGATAGCTGGCATATAGGAGCAAGCGGAGTTATTTATTCTTTGGCATTTTTCCTCGCTTTCAGCGGCATTATCCGCCGTCATATTCCCCTTGTCGCTATTTCTTTTGTCGTGATTTTTCTTTATGGAAGCATGGTATGGCATCTTTTCCCTTGGCAAGATAGCGATCCCATTTCTTGGGAAGGACATTTGGCAGGCGGTATCGTGGGTTCCGTATCCGCTATTGCATTCCGCAAGCAAGGACCGCAAATTCCTCCCCAAACTTGGGAAGAAGAGGATGAAGAAGATACCTCTCTCAATCCATCC
>DAIOHI010000371.1:0-3155 GCA_036744815.1 Paludibacteraceae bacterium | reverse complement strand
TCGAAAAGAATGATAGCATCGTTTTCTTTCGCATATTTTACCCAAACGCTCAATTGTTCTTTTGTCAGCGTTGCTCCGGTTGGATTGTTGGGGTAACACAAATAAATAATATCTACTTTTTCTTTTGGCAATTCGGGAACAAATCCGTTTTCGGCATTGCAAGCCAGATAAACCAAGTTATCCCAAGTTCCATTTGCAAGCGGATTTCCAGCACGTCCAGCCATGGCATTTGTATCAACATAAACAGGATAACTCGGATCGGTAATTGCCACTTTATTGTCGATGCTGAAAATATCACCGATATTTCCCGTATCACTTTTAGCTCCATCACTGATAAATATTTCATCGGCTTCGAGAGCAATTCCATTATCGGTAAAATCGTGTTTCAGAATTGTTTCCCGCAAGAAAGCATAACCTTGCTCTGGTCCATATCCACGAAAAGTAACCGCGTCGCGTTGTTCGTCAGCCGCTTTTATCAGGGCATCCACAGCCGCGTCGGGCAATGGAAACTTGATGTCGCCGATATCCATGCGGATAACATTTGCCGACGGATTTGCCGCTTTATATTCTTGCACTCGCCGAGCTACTTCCGAAAACAAATAAGAAGCCGGTATTTTGATAAAATTCTCGTTAATTTTTGCCATATAATCTGTTTGTTATAAAATCTTTTTTTTAATAAAAGCCTCTACACTTCCCCTTCAAATACAATTACAGCTTCGCCCGAAAGATACACGTGATTATCCGATTCTTTCCATTCAATCGTAAGTTCGCCGCCAAGTACTTCTACCTTAGTTTTACGTTCGCAAATGCCATTCAATACTCCGGCTACAACCGAAGCACAAGCTCCTGTTCCGCAAGCCATGGTTTCACCCGATCCACGCTCCCAAACACGCATTTTTATACAGTCTTTTGCAATTGTTTCGATAAACTCAGTGTTTGTACGGCGTGGGAAAAGCGAACTGTTTTCAATGACCGAACCAATCTTAGGCAGATCAAGTGCATGAATATCTTTTGTAAAAATAACAGCGTGCGGATTTCCCATCGAAACGCAAGTAACAGCATATTTTACCGAATCGCTAAACTCAACAAATTCGTTAATCACTTGCGAATTGTTGATAGTCGTAGGTATCTTCGCGCTTTCCAATACAGGCTCGCCCATATCAACCGTTACGTTTTTGGCAATTCCGTTTTCGTCGAGATGAAGGCGAAGAATTTTTATACCTGCCAAAGTTTCGAGTCGAACAGTAGTTTTATCTGTCAAGCCTTTTTCATAAACATAACGACCGATGCAACGCGAAGCATTTCCGCACATTTCCGATTCCGATCCATCGGCATTGAACATCCGCATGCGGAAATCAGCCTCGTCCGAAGGCATAATAACAACCAATCCATCGGAACCGATTCCTTTATGACGGTCGCTTAAGCGAATGGCGATCTCACTCGGATTTTCTATCTTTTCTTCGAATCCGTTAACGTAGATATAATCGTTTCCGGCTCCGTGCATTTTAGTAAATTTCATCTGTTTACAAGTTTTCGTTTATTCAAAAAATCGAATTACAAAATTAATTTGCAATTCGATTTAGAACAAATTTTTTCACTAAAGAGTTTATTTGTCGATCTGTTTTTATTACAAATTAGAAAGTCTGCATGTCGCACAAACGCTTATAATATCCGTTGAGAGCTATCAGTTCTTCGTGTTTACCACGCTCTACAATTTCGCCTTCGTGCATTACACAAATCTCGTCGGCACGTTTTATTGTGGATAAACGATGCGCCACAACCAATGTCGTACGGTTTTTCATCAGGTTTTCTAATGCTTCCTGCACCATTTTTTCCGATTCGGTGTCGAGGGCTGAAGTTGCTTCATCAAGAATCAACACCGGCGGATTTTTCAAAATAGCCCGGGCAATACTTATACGTTGACGTTGGCCGCCTGAAAGTTTGCTTCCTCTATCTCCAATAGTCGATTCGTATCCTTCGGGCGTTGCCATGATAAAATCATGAGCATTCGCTATTTTAGCGGCTTCAATCACTTGATCCATGCTTGCGTTTTCAACTCCAAAAGCGATGTTATTAAAGAATGTATCGTTGAACAATATCGCTTCCTGATTCACATTTCCCATTTGAGAACGAATATCGGACACTTTCACATCCTTTATATTTACTCCGTCGATAGAAATTTCACCCTCTTGTGGATCGTAGAAACGCGGAAGCAAATCTACCAAAGTTGATTTTCCCGAACCCGATTGTCCAACCAAAGCAACGGTCGTTCCTTTTTTTATATTTAGATTAATATCCCGCAACACCCAATCCTGTCCATATTTAAACCACAAGTTTTTGTATTCGATATTTTGATCGAAAGGACGCATCGTTTTCGGACTTTGCGCTTCTTTAATATTATTTTCGGCTGAAAGTATTTTATCTACCCGATCGAGCGATGCAAGTCCTTTTTGAATGCTGTAAACACCTCTGGACAAATCTTTAGCCGGAGCAATAACACTGTAGAAAATCACCAAATAGAACATAAATACCGATGCTTCGATAGGGCTGTTATCACTTAGAATTAAAATACCACCAAACCAAAGCAGAATGGCGATAATTACCGTTCCTAAAAATTCGCTTATCGGATGCGCCAGCGTATGACGACGATTAATCTTATTAAAAGTTCGGCGGAGTTTTTCGTTCAGTGCAGCAAAGCGAGCATTCATTTTGTCCTCAGCATTGAAGGCTTTTACAATACGCAATCCACCAAGAGTTTCTTCTATTTGCGACAATAATTCTCCGGTTTGCTCTTGACCAAGCTTGGAGCGTTTTTTCAAAGATTTACCAATCTTTCCGATAATGTAAGCTCCGAGAGGAAGGAATATCAATACGAAAATCGTCAACTGCCAACTGATGGAGAACAGCACAATCAGATAAACCAATATCATGATTGGGTTTTTAAAAATCATGTCCAGCGAACTGACGATAGAGATTTCTACTTCATTCACATCTCCTGTCATCCGCGCCATGATGTCGCCTTTCCGCTCCTCGCTAAAAAAGCTCATTGGAAGATTCAGAATCTTATCGTAAAGTGCTTTTCGCAAATCGCGCAACACACCGGTACGAATCGGAATCATAAAATAAGATCCCAAATACGACGTTCCTGTTTTGAA
>DAIOHI010000370.1:0-3176 GCA_036744815.1 Paludibacteraceae bacterium | reverse complement strand
ACTTAGTTAAATTATCAGAAATGAAAATTGAACGTCGAAAATCGAAATCAGCCGAAGTTTACACCGCATCGTTGAACGATATTATGTTCTTCCTGCTGTTATTCTTCCTTATTATATCCACAATGGTAACGCCGGCAACCATTCGCGTGATGCTGCCAAAATCGGCAACATCCGAAGAAGCCGTTGTAAAAAAGAACATCAACCTGACGATTACGGCAGATTATCGTTACTTTATTAACAATGTAGAAATAAGTTTCGATGAATTGGAAATGAAATTATCGGATGTGCTTTCGGAAAAAGCGGAAAATGAAGAGCCTGTTGTGTTGCTTCAAGCCGATAAATCCTTGAACATACAAGACCTGATCAACGTTATTGATGTAGGAAATAAACTAAAAGTAAAAATGGTTTTATTTACTCAAAAAGAGAAATAAAAAATAAAGTCATTATACACAATATAAAAAAGGGAAGAGCATCTGAATTTTATCAGATGCTCTTCCCTTTTTTATTGAATCTCGAATCAACTTATTTCTTTATTTCATAAACTTTATCTTTCACCCATTGCGCCCATTGCGCCTGTGTTTTCGATTTATCGAAACTTTCCCAAGATATTGGTTTTCCAATATAAATGCCGTGATGCTTTCCTCGTTGTTTGGCAAATTCATCGGCAAGATAAAGCATTTCAATATTCAATTTAATTCCTAAAAACTTCCGGAGATTAGCCAAATTGTAGAAGAAATTGGAATTACGTCCTTCAAAATAAATAGGCACAATATCGCGTTGATGTTGTATCGCTTTACTTATAAAATTTTTTTTCCATTCCATATCGGTAATTTTCCCCTTGGTTTTTCTCGAACAAGCCCCGGCAGGAAAAGTAATAAGATGATTATCCGACTCAAAAAACTCCTGAGTTATCAGCGCATTGTTTTTCGCCTGACTTCCGGTTTTATTTATTGGAATAAAAATATCATTCAAAGGACGCACGAAAAGCAAGATGTCGTTCGCATAAATCCGCACTTTGTTTTCATATTCTTTTCCAATATAATAAGCCAAACTGATTCCGTCCATACCGCCTAAAGGATGGTTGCTCACAAAGATATATTTTCCTCCATGCGGCAAATTTTCGCGTCCTTCTACAGTTGTGCTGATATCATAAAAGTCGTGTATGCCTTCGATGAAATCCATATTTTTTTTACGTCCGTGAATTTCCATAAAGCGATTTAATTCGTCTTCATGGATAATCCGACGCAGATAATTCACTATGAATTTAGGGACTTTTTTATTCGGAACTTTTTCTCTTAATATTTTCGCCACATCAAATCGTAGCTCTTCTTCGCTGTATTCTTGCATAGGGGAATAATCAATAATATTGCTTGCAAAAATAGTCAAAATACAACAAAACGCAATATCATTGCATAGCAACAATGCTTCGATAGAATTACCTACTACTTGGTAAAATAATAAAAATCATCTAATTTATTTCTGTTTACTTTTACAAACAAAAGGAAAAATTGTAATTTTGTCCCCTTGAAGATATGAAAAAGAGGCATTATATATTCCAGACTTTAAAAGTATTGCTGTTGATGTTCTATTTAGGACATTATGCAAACATCACGCTTTTTTATCATGTCCACGAAGTAAATGGTCAACTATATTGTCACTCGCATTTCTTTTGGTTAGGCGACGACAACGGCACCAGCAAGCGTTTTCCGCTTCCATCTCATTCGCACACAACTGGAAGTTATAATTTAATAGAATCCTTCAATCACGTTCAATTCGTTAACGATTTGAGCATACCGTCGGTTGTTGTTTTTCTAAACAATTATATCAAAATAGAAAGCAGCCGTCCCTACACTTCAATTATTCTTACAGCTCACGACACCGTTGGATTGCGGGCTCCTCCCGCTTGTTGATTCGGAAATATACCTTCTCTCTTTATTTTTTCTTTTCTGAAAATTATCTAATTCGGACATAAGCGAGTTGCATTCTTACATGTAGCTTTTAGTCCTTATGTATAAGTATTCGTTCGGCGAAGTATATTTCTCAGCATTTCATTTAAACAGATTTAGCATTTTATTTTTTAATGCTGCATTATTAATATTTGCAATGATCGTAATTCGTTGACTCAATACGCATCATCGCATACAATCCATTATTCAATTATGAAACAACATATTATTCTATACATTTTACTCGTAATCACTACCTTCAGTAGTTTTGCTCAACGCGCATCAAGCGATGCTAACGTAGTGGGCGATGTGAAGGACGCTAAAACCGGAGAACATATTCCTTTTATTAATATTACAGTAAAAAACACCATGATCGGTACATCTACCGACGCAACCGGACATTATTATCTAAAAAATCTTCCCGTAGGCAAAATTACTTTAGTGGCGAGTGGATTAGGTTATCAAACTGTAGAAAAAGAAATTGACATCAAGAAAAACGAAACGCTTGAAGTTAATATATTGACGCAAACAGAATTAATAAGCCTCAACGAAGTGGTGGTCAGCGCTAACCGAAACGAAACCAATCGAAAAGAAGCGTCGGTAATCGTTGGCGTATTAAGTCCTTTTGTATTTAATGCAACAAATGCAAGCTCCATATCGCAAGGCTTGAACTTTCAGCCGGGACTCCGCATCGAGAACAATTGCCAGAATTGCGGATTCACACAAGTGCGAATCAATGGATTAGAAGGTCCATATTCGCAAATTCTGATTGACAGCCGTCCTATTTTCAGCGCATTGAGTGGTGTTTATGGATTGGAACAAATTCCTGTAAATATGGTGGAACGCGTCGAAGTCGTTCGCGGAGGAGGTTCGGCTCTGTTCGGCTCGAATGCAATTGCGGGAACAATAAATATTATCACACGCGAGCCTCTTTCCAATACATTTTCGGTTAGTAATAGCCTCGAATATATTGGTGGTCGATCACCCGAAAACACGCTGAATGTAAATACTTCGCTGGTAACGGACAACAACAAAGCCGGCATTTACATGTACGGTACAAGTAAAAACCGCAGTCCTTACGATCATAACGGCGATGGCTTTTCCGAATTAACCAAGATTGCCGGCAACACTTTCGGTTTTCGCTCCTTTGTCCGTCTGACGAATCAAAGCAAAATCACCGCTGAACTTCACAATATGAACGAATACCGCCGAGGTGGCGACAGCTTGAAT
>DAIOHI010000369.1:0-3187 GCA_036744815.1 Paludibacteraceae bacterium | reverse complement strand
GACGCACAAAACGAGGCATATTCAGCTGTATCATCACTTCTTTTTGTGTGATGACCTGCTCCTGCGATTGTCCGAAATATAAATCCTTCGTATGAGCCAACAAATTCACATTCCAGCGCGTCAGGCTTTCGGGAACCGTAAAGCTTAATTTCACATTTCCTTCTTCATCAGTTCGCAACTGTGGATAGAAGAATGCGGTTTCGTTAAAGTTTGTGCGAGCTTGAAGGGATTTTGTTTTGTTCGTGTTTCCTCCGTCGCCTGATTCTTCAACCATAACGGGAGTTGTAAACTGAATACTATTTTGTATGGATGGCGCAGCAGATTCCAGATTCACTATATCTTGTTCAACAACAACCTTTTGTTCTTGCAAATCGGCAATGTCAATAGCAACGTCATTTTCACTTAGAGTAACCATGCCTCGGGCATTGGATCTGCCAAATTTATACATTCTTCTTCCGTATCCAAATTCTAATCCAAACCAATTTAAGGATGATAAGCTAAAATCCTCCACGTCTTCCGTGTTGATTTGGAAATAGGCTTGATCCCATTGTTTCTGGAAAGCATTGCTTGCCCATTGCGGCGAATAGGGAATAGATTCGTGGAATGTAGGATTGAACAACCAGCTATGTGGACGGATGGCATCTAAGGAAGCATCGTACATAGCCGCCATAACTTCCGCCTGCGTTTTCAAAGTTTTTGCTTCGGGAATGCTAATTGTCCATTCCGATGTTTCGCCCGGCTTCAGCTTGTCGCGGAAAACGCTTAGCTTCGGAGCCAATTTCTTTTCTTCCGCCTTGCGTGTTAGTTGCAGCGAACGAGTGAAGAATTGTTCATCTTTCACGAAGGTAAATTGCACAGTAACTCCGGCTCCGTATTTTTCCAAAAATGGAATATCGAATCTTCGTATTTCGTTGGAAAGTTTTAGCCAGCGGCTTTCTATGATATTGTTTCCCTGCATAATTTCGTAGAGAAGGAAAACATCTTTTGCCGCTGTTCCAAAGCGGATTTGAGCCGTTTCGCCAACTACAAAATTTTGTTTCGGATTTAGTAACCAAACATAGGATTTTATCGGTGGACGTTTGTCTGTCAGACTGTAAGCCACGAAAATGTTTTCCGTTTTTACTTCGCGTCCCTGAGCATCTTTCGTAGTGAATACAATTTTATATCTGCCCGATTTCAAAGATTTTAAATTCAAGTTTAATTTCTCATCTTTGGAATGATAATTTCCTGAAATGATTTTTTTATCTATTTCGAAACTATCTTTCTCTATCAGCAGACCGGTGTAACTATAACTTTGAGTTACCACATCTTCGGTCGCATCCGAATATTGATCCTTTTCTTTTAAAGAATAAAGCGTATAAATAATATCTGCCGCTTTCTTCTCGCCATTCAAGGTTTCGGCATAAAGCGCGAAGGAAGTAGTTTTATCCTTTTCTACTTTATCCGGAATTTCGCTAACGATAAACAAGGATTTGTCGCCGATAGAAAGACTTTGTTCGCCTTGCTGTGTTTCGCCTTTCGAGTCGGTAACGTCGGCATAAATAAGGTATGTATAGAATTGATCGCCTTTTTTGTTCGGTCTTTCAGCCGTGAAAGTCAGCGTAAATTTACCGTTGGAATCGGATGTTGCGCTTCCCGAGGCAATATCCATTTCCGGCGCGTAGCTCCACCACCAGCGCCAATGTGGACGACGAATAACCCGATATTTCACATCCGCGTTCGGAAGCGCGTATCCGGCATAGGCTTTAACCTCGCCTTCCACCGAAATGTTTTGTCCGAAAGCAACTTCCATTTTAGGTTTTTCAATTGTTACTTCAAAGGTCGGGCGCTTGTATTCTTCTACCCAAATTCGTTGTGTCGTGTTTCCTGTTCTTAAGCTATAAGCGCCGTTCAAACCACCTTCGGGAAGTACGAATGAAGCGGAAAAAGAACCGAATTCGTTTGTTGTCAGGCTTTTTGTCGAAACAATTTTATTGTTCGCGTCGCGGAGTTCCACTTCATATTTCGAGTTAGCCGCTACCGTTTGTTTGCTTTTATCCGAGAAGTAGGCAATTCCTTTGAAATGTACTGTTTGACCGGGACGATAAAGCGAACGATCGGTGAGGAGCGTTAATTTTTCCGTCTGTGTAGAAGAGGGGAAATTTTGATAATAGTGACTATATGAGGCGGAGGCAAAATACTTATCTTCTCCGTTTTCGAAAAGCATAATCTGGTTTTCGTATTTGTTCGACAAAGGAAGTTGGCATAAACCATCCTTATTTGATGTTGCTTTTTCTGAAAATTCAATTTTATAGCCGTCATTCGTCCATTTCAGTAAATACGACTTTACCAATACATTGGGTATTTGCTTGCCCGAAATACCGTTGACGGTGTAGAGGCTTTTCTTATCCGTTTCGTTTTGACGGATAAAATAGCTGATGTCGGAAACGGCAAATCCAGCCGTCGCATATTTCGAAGTGTCGTTTTTTGCTTTTAAAGTATATTCGTAAATACCGTAATTGCCTGATTTTATTTCCACTTGAGTTTTATCGGTCTTTAGAGGACTAGTAGCTTTTATTGCAATCGATCGCGATTCGACCAAAGTTTTTCGGGGAAAGAGCTGTTTATCTCGCTTTTCGTTATACTGATACAAAAGAAATTCTTCCGCTGTTGCATTCAATCGGTAAACGTCTAAAATCAATTCATCAATATTTTGTGTTTCAATATTTAGTTTTAGCAATCCGTTTTTTCGCACAAAATCTTTACTGTTGACAGAAAGCGTTCTCTGTGTCAACTGATTTTTGAGATTTATTAATGCTCCTATTCGTTTGTAATTCGGGAAACGATCTATTCCATCCATACAAATATCATAAGCAATTTTTTTGTTGTCAGTAGCCAAATCTTGCAGCTCATATTCAGATGAATAAAATTGCGAAGTATAATAATTGGCTTTGGCAAGCAACACTTCCACTACGGCTTCGTTGTTTTTGTAGCGCTCTTCCAATCGTTTCAATGCGTCGATATAAGAGTCGGAATTGCTCTCGTTAAAGTGATTTAATCGGGCTAAGTCAGCAGAAATAATCGCGGGGATGTTTTTTTCTTTCAAGCGAAAATCTAAGAGTTGCTGATATGTTTGAATAATTTGAAAGTAAATGGAATTCGTTGAAGATTCATTGAAAGATGCTTTTATAAATTTATCTGCATCCGC
>DAIOHI010000368.1:2957-3191 GCA_036744815.1 Paludibacteraceae bacterium | reverse complement strand
GAACAACAAAAATCAAATGGTTTATCACCGAAGAAAGTGGTCAATATTATTTCAATTTCAAAAAAATATACGAAGGAGAAAGACCTAAAAATGTCGTGGATGGATACAAAATGAGAGTTTCTTCCAATACCGGATCCACCATCGTTTTGGTTCAAGACCTAATGTTTGAAGGAAAACCCATCAGTGTAAATTATACATTTCAAAAAAATTCTTAAAAACCTAAAAATAAATTAG
>DAIOHI010000368.1:0-2945 GCA_036744815.1 Paludibacteraceae bacterium | reverse complement strand
AAGTTTTAAAACTTAGAGTTTCCGCAATTCTTTTGTCAGCCGGATTATTATTGTCCAGTTGTGAAGCGGTTCAGAACACCAACCACACACAAAGAGGCGCCGCTGTTGGAGCTACTTCCGGAGCTGTAATCGGAGGTGTATTAGGAAACAATGTGGGAAGTGGAGATAATGCTGTGTTAGGCGCAATTGCCGGTGCTGTAATCGGAGGTGTTGCCGGAGGTTTGATTGGAAATCGAATGGATAAACAAGCTGAAAAAATTGAAAATACGCTTCCCGGAGCAGAGGTTGTGAGAACTGCTGAAGGAATTCAGGTTATTTTGGACGAACAATCAGATGTTCGATTTGAATACAATAAATCAGATCTGACAGCACAAGCAAAAACAAACTTGGATAAATTGGTAGCGGTTTTTAACGAATATCCGGATACAGACATCATGATTGTTGGGTATACCGATGCCATTGGTTCCGATGCTTATAACCAAACTTTATCGGAAAAAAGAGCGGCATCAGTCGTAAGTTATTTAAAAACAAAAGGAATTACCAATTCACGACTTTCGTCTATCGGACAAGGCAAAAGCAATCCGAGAGGTGATAATTCCACAGATGCGGGTAGAGCGCAAAATCGTCGTGTAGAATTTGCTATTACAGCCAATGAAAAGATGAAGCAAGATGCTCAAAATCAAGCCGGAAAATAATTGAATCGAAATTATTTATTGTTTAGAAAAGGCGTCGGAATTTTCGGCGCTTTTTTATTGGAATGAATTAGAAAATGTTTGAATGTTTTTCTTTAATAATTCTAATTGTTCTTCGTTTATAATTTTCCCATCCTGAAAATTCTCAGAAAAAGAAGGCAAACTAAAAGTGCCTGTGATTTTAGCAGCAAACATTCTACTGTAAACAGACTCCAAAACCTCTAAATTGGTTTTTCCACCTCTTTTTCCTTGCGAAGTACTCAAAAGCAAAACCGGTTTTTCTTTAAAAAATTTCAATTCTTTACGCGAAAGCCAATCGGTTATGTTTTTTAAAAATGCCGGAACCGAGCTGTTATGCTCAGGACTTGCGATGATAAATCCGTCGAAATCCTGCATCAAATCATAAAGCTCCATTGTTTCCTTTGGAAGCCCCTTTTCTTTTTGATAATCCAATGATAGCATCACCGGTTCATGGTCTCTCAAATCAATTTCCGTAACCTCAAAACTTCGTTTATCCAAAAGTTCCAAAGCAAATTTTAAAACCTGACGATTAATGGATTTCGAATGGTTACTTCCTGTAAATGCTAAAATCTTTTTCATGAACTAAATATAAAAAGAAAAAAGCACTTCGGCTTGAAGTGCTTTGTGGAGAAGATGGGACTACCATAAATGCAAATTCACAGTTTGCCGAAACACCACAAAAAACACAAAAACTTATCTTATATTCAATAATATCAACTGTTTACAAATCTACTTTATTTTGTTTTAGTTTGCAATAATTTTAAACAGTTTGCAACTTATCGTACAATTACCGTACAAATTATTTACCTTTGTATTGCTTACAAAGTAAATTTAATATGGCTACTGTTAATTTTCTGTATCGTTCAACTAAAAATAAGGCTAATCTACATTTGCGCTTATTGTATCGCTTCAATAACGAAGATTACGTTTTCGGAGCAAATACAAGGTTTGAAGTATCAAAAGAATATTGGCAGAAACAGCACAAAAAGAACTCCAAGGATATTGATATTAAAAACAAACAGACCGAAACAAACAACGAGCTTAACAATATTACCAACCATATTTTAACCGCTTTTAATTCTGTTAATCCTGATGAGGTAAATAAAGAATGGTTGCAAGCCCAAATTGATTATTATTATAATCCACCTCAACAAGCGGAAAAATTACCAAAAGAACTGGTCAAATATTTAGACCATTACATTGAAGCAAAGCGAAATGAAGTAACGGAAAGCACTATTAAAAAATGTAACGTTATCAAACAACTTTTGGTAAGGTATCAAAACCACTACAAAAAAACTCTTTTGATTATTGATATTGATACCGGATTTAAAACACACTTTGAAAATTATTGTTTGAATAACAATTACGCGCCTAATACAATTGCCCGAACAATCCGTTTTATCAAAACCATTTGTAAACACGCAAAATCAAACGGACTTGAAACCAATTACCAATTGGACAGTATCAAAGTAAAGTATCTCAAAATTGAAAGCATTTATTTAACAGAGGGAGAATTAACGGCAATTGAAAATAAGCAAGATTTAGCCGAACATTTAGACAATGCAAGGGACTGGCTTTTGATTTCATGCTATACAGGTCAAAGAGTTTCCGACTTTATGCGGTTTACTAAAAATATGATACGTCATGAGAAGAATAAAGACGGTATTTCAAAACCTTTGATTGAGTTTACTCAAAAGAAAACAGGCAAAGAAATGACAATACCATTGTCGCAAAAAGTAATGGATATTCTGAATAAAAGGAACGGAGAATTTCCACGCCCTATTTCAGACCAAAAGTATAACGACTATATCAAAATTGTTTGCCGGGAAGCGGAATTAACACAAAAAGTAAAAGGAAGTCGGATAAGCGAAACCGAAAAAGATAGCGGAATATACCGTAAAGAAACCGGAACTTTTGAAAAATGCGAACTTGTAACTTCTCACATTGGTAGGCGTTCTTTTGCTTCAAACAATTACGGAAAAATACCAACTTCATTTTTGATTTACGTTACCGGACACAGCACCGAAGCAATGTTTTTAAACTACATCGGAAAGAGTAACAAGGATATAGCAATAGAGCTGACTAATTATTTTTAAATCGTGTGAAATGAAAATGCAAATTATTTTTTTGTTTTTAGAGAGTAACTTTAATAACTCCGGTAACTATTTCAAAAAATATTATTTGTTTTTCGTGCTACACTTGCTACACCATCTACACCCAAAAGCATAAAAA
>DAIOHI010000367.1:0-3192 GCA_036744815.1 Paludibacteraceae bacterium | reverse complement strand
TCATCGGAATTTTATTCTTGTTTGTGTCGGTCTATATGATGACTATTATTCCTTTGAAAAAAAGGAAAATATATTTAGCGATAAACCAATAGAAAACACAATCGAAGTATTTTTTGTTGGTGCTTATTATAATGAAGAAAAAGAAGATAAGGATTATAAGACTCTGTTATTGCTTCGTAGTAATTTAAAAGCAAACTACAAAGCTGATCTCAAGTATTATTATAAAGAAGAATTTGAGAATACGAGTATTGTAGAAGCATTTCCAAATGTACAAACAAAGGAAATTTGGGAGCATAAAATAGATTACATAGCATTATACAATTTTGAAAAATATAAATAAAAACACGCCAACGAACAAGTGATTTGACATTAAGCTTACAGAACTGCGATTTCAGAGCTTTACCTCAATTGACAGGACTTCGTCCGCCAATCGCCTAATTCCAAGCCTATAGACGTAATGATAATTTTGAGAAAATAGAATTATGAAAAAAGATATTGTGGAATATTTACTAACAAACGTAAACAAGCAAGATTTATTAAAAATTTTACTTATAGGTTCTAATGGAGTCAAATCAGATTTTATTGAATTTCAAAAAGATATAGATTTTGTTTTTATTACAAAAAAAGATATTGACTCTTTTAATTATCTCAAATCAATATCTTCTTTGGCAAAATCTATAATTTTAAAATTTAATATGTGTATAAATATATATCCTATAAATGAACGATTTTTTATCAAAGAGAGAACTGTTTTTTTGAAAAACATCAAAATGAGAAATGAAATAATATGGACAAAATGAAAGAAAATATTGAACGTTTAATTTCTACAGGAGAATTATTAGTATCCAAAGGGTTGTACCGAGAAACAATAGGTGTATATTGGGCTGCAGTTCGTACAATAATGTTTCATGAGTTACAAAAAAAGGAAGTAAATTTTCATAGTACGGAAGAAGCTGTAAAAGAATTTGTGAAGTTGCATTCTAATAGCAAGCTTAGTGAAAGTCTTATTTTTATTGAAAAAACAGCGTTACTATGTGAATGGGATATTCATTTTACGATAAGATATTCTCAAGTAAAAGAGTTTCAAAGCATTTGTATGGATCTCATTGGAGAGTTTATATTGTTACCAAATTTAGAAATGGGAATATATTACAAATTCTTAAAAGAAGAGATTAATAGGCATCTTGAAGATTTATACTACACCAAAAGTCAGCAGTTTTCAGCTTCGGTTAGATTCGAAAAATTGTATAAATTATTTTTAATTACGGGATTTGTCGTTTCATTAATTGGGTTGTCTGCGTTATTTTATGTTTTAACGACAAGAACAGAAGAAGGATTAATATTGACTCAAGCAGTAACATTATTGGGCGTTTTTGTTACTGTTTGGCCATTGGTACGTGATTACAGTGGAAGGGCGGTTATGCATAGACAATTTGCTGATGAATATGGAAGATTATACAAAGTAGCTAAAAATTGGATAACTGATTTTCCAAATGAATTACGGCTACAAGAAGCAGAGACGGCTGTATTGTTAATAAGAAATATCATTGTAACAATGAACAGTTTGACCCCTGCAACAAATTTTGAAGATTATAAAAAAGCATCTTTGTCTTTTGAAAGAGAAAAAAATGAGATATTGATAAAATAAATTATCGCTACCATATTTTGGCTTCAGCCTTACATATCTGCAATTTCGGAACTTCATTCACCAGGCAAGATTCGCCTCAATTGCATTAGCGAATACTTGTATATACAAGTCATATTTAACAAAAAAGATAGCACATTCTACATATTATAAAGTATTATTTTAAAAATACGTTTTGAAAGTGCCAAATTTACATTATATTTAAAGTTTGTTTGTAATAGCTCATAATACTTCATTCACAACATATACTTTAAATTAAAATATACATGGATAGACGAGATTTTCTTAGAAACGGCTCATTGCTGACAAGTGGGTTGATTATCGGGAAGTTGGGGCTGACTTCCTGTGCCAGCAGACCCAAACCGCGTAAAGTTCCCGCAAGCGAAAAAGTAAACCTTGCCTGTATCGGTATTGGTAACCGTGGCGGCGATATTATTAAGGAACTTTACAAAACAGGACATTGTAATATCGTTGCGCTTTGCGATACCGATATGGGAGCTGATCACACATTGGAGATAATGAATAAATTCCCCGATGCTCCCCGATATCAGGATTTTCGAGTAATGTTCGACAAAATATCGAAACAAATTGACGCTGTTTGCATCGGAACACCCGACCACAGCCACTTTCCCGTAACCATGCTTGCTATGTCTTTAGGTAAGCACGTTTTTGTAGAAAAACCAATGGCGCATACATTCAACGAAGTCGAATTGATGATGCGCGGAGCAAAGAAATACGGCGTGGTTACGCAAATGGGAAACCAAGGTCATTCCGAAGCAAATTATTTCCAATTCAAAACTTGGCAAGAAGCCGGAATCATCAAAGATGTAACTGCTATCACCGCTCACATGAACAATCCTCGCCGCTGGCATAGTTTCGATCCAAAAATGAAATCCATGCCCACTGCAGAATCAGTTCCATCGTCATTGGATTGGGACACATGGCTGGGAACAGAGTTTTGGCACGATTACAACAAAGACTATATCAATGGTCAATGGCGTTGCTGGTACGATTTCGGAATGGGAGCTTTGGGCGATTGGGGAGCGCATATTATTGATACAGCGCATGAATTTCTCGATTTGGGACTTCCTTCGGAAATCAATATGCTTTATGCAAGTGAACACAATAAATTCTTTTTCCCTTACTCATCAACGATATTGTTTAAATTTCCGGAACGCGCTAATATGCCGGCTTGCGACATAACTTGGTACGACGGAATTGACAATCTTCCACCTATTCCTGCCGGCTATGGAAATGTGGAACTTGATCCCAATATTCCGGCTCCATCAAGCGGACAAATTGTTCCGTCGAAATTGAATCCGGGTAAAATTATCTACAGTAAAGATTTGACTTTCAAAGGAGGAAGCCACGGAAGCACATTGACGATCATTCCCGAAGAGAAAGCAAAAGATATGGCTTCCAAATTACCTGAAGTTCCTAAAAGTCCTTCGAATCACTTCGAAAACTTTTTGCTGGCATGTAAAGGGCAGGAACAAACTCGTTCGCCTTTCAGCGTAGCCGGACCTTTGAGTCAGGTATTCTGCCTC
>DAIOHI010000366.1:3051-3211 GCA_036744815.1 Paludibacteraceae bacterium | reverse complement strand
TAGTTGGAGTGGCAAGTGTGCGCATTCTTCACGGAACAGGAACAGGTGCATTGCGACAACTCATCCGTCAATACCTTGGAACAGTTCACGGTGTGCGCCATTTCCGCGACGAACATATACAAATGGGCGGCGCCGGAATAACGGTGGTAGAGCTCGAGTG
>DAIOHI010000366.1:0-3041 GCA_036744815.1 Paludibacteraceae bacterium | reverse complement strand
AAGAAGTTACAAACAAGTTCTCCTTAAATTCCTCGTTATAAGAAAGAAGCTATCGTTCGTAGCAATTTATTTTTTACTATTAATCGTTATCCTAATTTACTGCTTTTTTTTTCTAAACTTCATTATCTTTGTTCGGATAAAAAAAGAAAAACATGTGCGGCATATTCGACAATATCGATTATTTGAGGAAGGGTAACGAGCGTCAGCAGCAAGCTTACGCGCTATTGACCCGATACGATATTTTGGGGAAGCTGAAAGCTTACGATGCCTTGCTTGCCGGAACAATTCCTATTGCGATTGATATTAAAGGCAGCGATTTGGATATCATTTGTCAATGGACGGATAAAGAGGATTTCATATTTAGGCTCGAAACTTTATTTGCTGATGAAAAGAATTTTCGAATAGGAGAGGAGCTTGCCAATAATTCGGTGCTGGCAACTTTCGAACTGGAGGATTGGGCTATTGAAATCTTCGGGCAGAACATTCCTGTAAAGCAGCAAAATGCTTATCGGCACATGCTTGCGGAGCATAGATTATTGATGAAATATGGAGATGATTTCCGTCAAAAAATTATCGAATTGAAAAAACAAGGCTATAAAACAGAGCCTGCTTTTGCCCACGCACTCGGCTTGAAAGGCGACCCCTACGAAGAATTATTGCGCATTTGATCGCGTTTATTTCATGCTCGTTTCATATAAAAATACTACTTTTGCGGTCGAAGCCGTTATTTTTTGTATAAGCGAAAACAAAAACAGGCTTAATCTATCTTATGAATAACAAGTTGAAAGGGGGCGTAGTCGTATTTCTTGGAGCATGCAGTTTCGGACTACTTTCTACTATTGTTAAAACTGCATATAGCAATGGCTATAGCCTTGGTGATATAACAGGTTCGCAAGCATTTTTCGGAATGCTGATACTATGGACACTTTATCTTTTTCAAACTCGGATTTTGGCTCGCCGCCAGCCCAAAACAGAATCGAAAGAAAAAACCATCGCTACAACCAAAACCGCCGCATGGAAAATAATGGGAGCGGGTGTGTTCACTGGGCTTGTCAGCGTGTTTTACTACAAATGTGTAGGGCTTATTCCGGCATCTATCGCCATCATTTTGCTGATGCAGTATTTGTGGATGAGCATCGTACTCGATTTTATTATTTTCCGCAAAAAGCCGGCTCGGATACAACTATTATCCGCATCTGTCGTACTTGTAGGGACGGTGTTTGCCGGTGGCATATTCAACGCTTCGGTAACGCTCAATTGGGAAGGCATCGCCTACGGAATGTTGGCTGCCTTGTGCTATTCCCTTTTTGTGCTGACCAGTGGCAGGGTAGGCAACGACTATCTGGTACTGAAAAAAAGCGCGCTGATGATAAGCGGAGCCTGTATATTGATATTCTTAATCTTTCCACCCCTTTTCTTTTTCGACGGACGAATAATAGGCAGCGGATTGTATAAATGGGGATTGGTATTGGCATTGCTGGGCACGGTAATTCCTCCGGCGTTCTTCTCTTACGGAATGCCCAAAACCGGTATCTCTTTAGGGGCAATATTAAGTGCTGCCGAACTTCCGGTTGCTGTTGTCAGTTCTTGTTTAATATTGCAAGAAGAGGTAAAACCCTTGCAATGGCTTGGTGTGGCGATTATTCTGTTGGCAATTATTTCTACGAATATTCGTTTCAACTCAAGTAAAAAACAGACTGCAGATTCTATCGATTAGAAATGAGAAAGAATTAGCCACAATAGCATTACCATTAACCCAGATTGCGCAATAGAAAAAAATTACAAACACATAGTTGTCAATGCCCTTCGCATTGACCGGTTTACAATCAAGTAAAACAATTTGTTGTTTTACAGCTATGTGCAACTCTTGTTTGCAGAAAAGATGTTATAGAAGCTATTGTGTGCTATGTGGTTTTAAAACAGCTTTGGTCTTCTAACGCTTAATTTGGGATTATCTCAATGTCTTAATCTTTATTAAGCTGAGATTCGGTATTGGAAATATATTTCTCGCTATCGAGTTCTTGTGTTTCTTTTGCTGTAATTGTTTTTGTTAGAAGAAGTTTTGTGATTGTTGCTTTTTCTATTCGACTGAGAACTTGTATGCGCTTTTTTCTTGTTGCCAGAACCGGTTTTTCCTTCGGATTGTTTCGGAGTATTGGCTTTTGATTTAGCGGATGAAGCCGACTTCTTTTTAGCTTGCGTCTGTTCGATATGACTTTCCGATTTTTCGAGCATATCAAACAATCCGTTTAGTTCTTTTTCATTCAGGTCGCGCCAAGTGCCTATGCTCAGTTTATCCAACTTAATATTCATGATGCTAATGCGTTCGAGCTTGGTTACTGTGTAGCCAAAGTATTCGCACATGCGTCGTATCTGCCGATTAAGCCCTTGTATCAGCGTGATTTTAAATAAATGCGGATTTATTTGTTCTAACTGGCATTTGCGTGTAACTCTGTCGAGGATGGGAACACCTTGCGACATTTTCGTCAGAAAGTCCTGAGTGATGGGCTTATCAACCGTTACAAGATATTCTTTTTGATGCTTGTTTCCGGCACGAAGTATTTTGTTCACAATATCGCCGTCGTTGGTAAGGAGTATCAAACCTTGCGAATCTTTATCAAGACGCCCAATGGGGAAGATGCGTTGATGATGCCCTACAAAATCGACAATATTGTTCTTATCATTGCCGTCGGTGGTGCTGACAATTCCCACAGGTTTATTCAACACAATGTACACAGGTTCTATATCGTTTTCGATAAGCGTTCCGTTTATTTTTACCTTCTGTCCGGGCAACACACGATCACCCAATTGGGCAAGCTTGCCGTTGATAGATACATTTCCGTTCTCGATGTATTTATCGGCTTCGCGGCGCGAACAATAACCCGATGCGCTGATATATTTATTCAGTCTGTATTCCATATTTATTGTCGTTTTGCATAAAACAGGCGCAAATATAAATAAAAAAAAGCTCCCTGCCACTTTCTTTAAACATTGTAATAATGCTTTATTCTGTTATTGTTTTTTCGATCTAAGATGTAGTT
>DAIOHI010000365.1:0-3221 GCA_036744815.1 Paludibacteraceae bacterium | reverse complement strand
CATAAAGTTGTATATCAAAAAGATGTGATGGATATTGTGAACGAAAACATAAAGAAAGTAAGCGTATTTTTATTGGGAATAGCATTGATATTGCTCTTTGTTTCGGTTGCGCTCTTCAACACTACGATACGACTGATGATTTATTCGAATCGCTTCACTATCAACACAATGAAACTTGTAGGCGCAACGCCTTGGTTTATCCGAAAGCCTTATATCAACAAAAGCATGTTGAACGGATTTATCGCCGCTTTGCTTTCGATTGCTTATTTGTCAGCCTTACTTTACTACATTCAATATCAATTCGATATCGCTCTCAACACTCAGCAATGGATTTCCTTTGCTATCGTTGCGGCGGCTCTTGTGGTGATAGGCGTTATTTTGGCTGCATTGTTGTCTTTTTTCGCCGTAGGAAGGTATTTAAAAATGACAACGGACAAAATGTATTTCGTTTAAAAAACAAATTAATTATATAAAAACATGGGAAATAACAATCGTTTTGCTTTGAGTAAAACTAATTTAGTACTTATTGGTATAAGTTTTGCTGTTATAATATTAGGCTTTTTGTTAATGGTGGGTTCTTCTACCGAAACCGAGTTCAATCCGGATATTTTCAGCACACGACGTATTACCGTTGGACCAATGATTTCGTTTTTCGGATTTATTTTTATGATATTCGCCATATTATTTAAACCGAAAAGCAAAGAAGATAAATGAGTGTAATTGAAGCTATAATTCTTGGTATTGTACAAGGATTAACCGAGTTTTTACCAATCAGCAGCAGCGGGCACATCGTCATTGGAAGCGAAATTTTAGGTCTGAATGCCGACGAAAATTTAACCTTGGCAATTTTACTTCATATAGCAACCGTATTAAGTACGATTGTTGTGTTGCGGAAAGATATATGGGTGCTGTTAAAAGGTTTATTCAAATTTCAATGGAATGAAGAAACACAATATGTTGCAAAGATAGCTTTGTCGTTGATTCCGGTAATGATTGTAGGCTTTTTCCTGAAAGATTATGTTGAGGAACTTTTCAGTTCGGGTTTGCTGATAGTGGGCATCATGTTATTGGTTACAGCGTTTTTGTTGGCTTTTTCGTATTATGCAAAACCAAAACCCAAGGAAAAAATATCCTTTGTCGATGCGCTTATCATTGGTATCGCTCAGGGATTTGCAGCGATATTTCCGGGACTTTCGCGTTCGGGATCAACCATTGCAACGGGAATTATTTTGGGAAATAAAAAAGAGTCAGTTGCTCGCTTTTCATTTCTGATGGTGCTTATTCCTATATTGGGCGAAGCCTTTCTTGAATTGATAAAAGGAGATTTTTCAGCAGCCGCCGGATCAACTGGCAGCATGCCTTTAATGTCGTTGATTGCAGGATTTATTGCCGCCTTTATTTTTGGAGCTATCGCTTGTAAATGGATGATCAATCTAGTAAAAAAAGGAAAAATGATTTACTTTGCTTACTATTGCGTTTTGGCAGGAGTTATTTCCATTGTTTATGCGCTGCTCAAATAGGTTACGGAATTTATAAGGATATCAAATAAAGATGAATTTTATTGAGGGTGAGGTATTGTATGTGGCAAAACCTCTGAATTGGACATCGTTCAATGTAGTGAATAAAGTACGATGGAAGATTCAAAAAACATTGAAAATAAAGAAGCTGAAAGTAGGACATGCCGGCACGCTCGATCCGCTCGCTACAGGCGTGCTGATTCTTTGTACCGGAAAAGCAACTAAACGCATCGAAGAGTTTCAATATCAAACAAAAGAATATATTGCAACGTTACAATTAGGTGCCACAACGCCATCTTTCGATTTGGAATTGCCTGTTGATGCCACTTTCCCGACCGAGCACATCAACCGCGAATTGATCGACCAGATTATTCCGCGATTTACGGGCGAAATATGGCAGGAACCTCCCGCTTACTCAGCGGTAAAAATAGATGGGAAGCGAGCTTACGACTATGCCCGCGAAGGTGTGGAAGTTGAGATAAAACCCAAATTACTGGTTATTGACGAAATTGAAGTGTTGGACTACAGCCATCCGGTTTTAAAAATAAGAGTTGTTTGCAGCAAAGGAACTTATATTCGCGCTTTAGCCCGCGACATTGGCAGCGCACTGAATAGTGGAGCACATCTTATCGGATTGGAAAGAACGCGTATCGGAGATGTCACGTTGGAAGATTGTTGGCAGATAGATGACCTGATTCAGCATGTGGAAGAAGAATGTTTGAAGCATCTGAATGCTGAAAATTAGAAAATAATAGGGCTGTAGAAATAGAGAAGTTCGACTCAAAGTTATTAAATACTATTATTGATGTCGGATAATTAAGGTATAAAAATTAAAAAAAATAAATATAATTATGAAGTTATCAAAATTCAAGTTTAATCTGCCGGAGGAGTTAATTGCTCAATACCCTGCTACTCATCGTGATGAGTCAAGGCTTATGGTTGTTCACCGAAAAACGGGAGCAGTAGAGCACAAGACTTTCAAAGACATTCTTGATTATTTTAACGAGCGCGACTTGTTTGTGTTTAACGACACGAAAGTATTTCCCGCACGCCTATATGGCAACAAAGAAAAAACAGGTGCTCAGATTGAAGTCTTTCTGCTTCGCGAATTAAATCACGAAATGCGTCTTTGGGACGTATTGGTGGAGCCGGCACGTAAAATACGCATCGGGAACAAATTGTATTTCGGAGAGGACGACTCCATCGTTGCCGAAGTAATCGACAATACGACTTCGCGCGGACGTACCCTGCGATTTTTGTTCGACGGAAGTCACGAAGATTTCAAAAAAGGATTGTACGCCTTGGGCGAAACTCCACTTCCTAAAAACATCAACCGTCCGGTAGAAGAAGACGACGCGGAACGTTTTCAAACTATATTTGCGGCAAACGAAGGAGCTGTTTCGGCTCCGGCAGCAGGAATGCACTTTAGCCGCGAATTGATGAAACGCATGGAAATAAAAGGACTTGAAACTGCATTTGTTACGTCGCATATGAGTCTTGGCAATTTCCGCGACATCGATGTGGAAGACTTAACAAAACACAAAATGGATTCGGAGCAAATGCTTGTCACAACAGAAGCTGTGGATATCGTAAATAAAGCGCACGACGAAGGGCGGAATATTTGTGGTGTTGGAGTTACTGTAATGCGCGCTTTGGAAACTGTAGCCGGAACCGAAGGTCGTATAAAATCCTACGACGGATGGA
>DAIOHI010000364.1:0-3231 GCA_036744815.1 Paludibacteraceae bacterium | reverse complement strand
TCATAAACTCCCGGCGTATATTCCACGGTAGGATTTTCTTCAATGGATGTTTCTCCATTACCGAAATCCCAATAAAAGGTTTCACAACTTCCTAATTCTTTGCCAGCTCTTGTTTCTGTGTAACTTTTGTTTTCAAAAGATACAGTAGCTTTACAAGAGGAAACATCTATTTTTGATTCGAAATCGGCATATACATCTCGCGGATCCAAATTAGCTTCAAGTTCAAACCAACAATCAGAATTTTCTTTCGATATAACACGACAGATGTAAAAACCGACATCGTCAACACCTCCGGGTGGTCTGAAGGTTTTCAACGTGTCAGCATAACCGGGACTATCCATAAAAGCTTCGTTTCCTTTAGGATACCATTTGTAACGAAAACCTTCGGGCGCGCTTATTTCTCCAAACATTGAGTCGCCACAGCCGATTCCGGAAATTTTAGCTCCCATACAGTCCATCGAAAAATATGCGTATCCAAAGTGCATTGTACCAACGCAACCTGTAGTTGTTACACTGATGACAATAGTTTGTCCAACAAGATTTTGAAGATTCAATCCTAATGACGTCCAGTCCTTCCATACGCAGTTTTCTATTCCTACATGCCATCCTTCAGCATCTTTATCTGCAAGAAAATTCGCTTCTCCGCATAGCATAGAATTCAAAGGAATACCATTTTCGTCTTGAATTTGCAAGGTAAAGCGAGGCTGATCATCCGGACCATTATGTAAATCAGCTCCGTCTTGCAATACCGGGGCATATTTCATCAAAAGCAAGGGAGCATCAGCGGTTACCGTGTATTTGTATTCAATTACATCAGCAAATCCGGAGCCTCCAGTAAACTCAGGAGGAGTATCCCATGTACCGATTCTCACTGATGGCATTCCATCTGGAGGTGTTGTTTTTAACTTAAAAATCGTGCGCGCATCATATTCATCTGCAACATAATGAATAGTATGACGGCTTGCTGCTGATGCATATCCATAATCAACAACTTTGTTTTTATTTCTATAAATATTCGTCTTGGATGGAGAGCTTGGTGGATCAAAATTACCTGAATAAGTAGTGACAATATTATGATCGTATAAATTTAAAAAATCAATACAACTATTGTCTGAATATTGTACGAGGATATTGGGATAAACCGACCAAATACTTGTATCATTATTATTACAAATACTTCGAATATAAGCAACGTAAGCTCCTTTTTTCAATGCTCGGATATCAACCGTTTCGTCATAGTTCGACACATTTATGAATGTAAACGCCGTGTCGCCTGACGATTTATACATGATTTGGTGTTTTTCTGCTCCACTATTCCAGTCAAACCTCCCCTTAGATGCGTCTATTTGGGTATATTGAAAATTACTTGGTCGATTGCAACTGTGTTTTTTACTGATTTGTACATTATCGATACAAGCAGCAGGAAATATTTTTCCAGAAGGATGAGTTGACGAGGCTGTATTTACCCACAACAAAAGAAGTTTATACGACATTCCTTTGCCTGTAACGCTAAAAGTTTTATTTTGCCAAGAGGACGCTCCGGTTAACAAGGTATCTCCATCAAAAACTCCGTAAGTTTTTACCCAAATAGGCAGAGCATCCGTAAGTCCGGATAAAGATATGCTTTGATTGGCAGGTACCCAGCAAGTGTATAATTTTCCGTAACCATATCCCGGGTTTTTCCAATCGAAAGAAATATCGTAGGAAGTGCCTGTCGTCAACATAAATTCTCGATAAACACTAATATAATTCTTCGTATTATTGTTTCCGGCGGTAACTCCGTTATCAAACGAAACATATAAACCATGATCGCCCATACTTTTTTCTGCCTCCCCTATCTTCCATTTATTTGAAGAGCCGGATACATCGTTAAATATCCATTGCGAATTTTCGGCAGGATCTTCAAATCCGCAGAAATACGGAACCACCAATTGGGCGCTGATTGACCAATTGACAGTCCAAAAACAGGTTGCCAACACAAAAAACAGGTTTATTATATTTTTTCTATACATAATTCAATAATTCGACACAATAAACTATCACAAAAATACTTTTCACACGACAGCACAACAAATCATTCGCGTGTTAAAAACCCTACAAAAACTCTACAAAAGCTTCTTTGCAGGCACAAATCTTACATTTTGATGTGTTTCAAGGTAAAATCGCATCAAATAGACAACAACATCCATTTAATACAAAATATCAAGGTAAGTGATTTTTTTATAATTGCTGAAGGAAGGAAGTTAGATTTTCATCTCTACTTAAATCCAACTTTTTTCTCAGACGAGAACGTGCGATTTCCAGGCTTTTCAAAGATTGAGATGTTATAGAGGAAATTTCTTTAGAACTCATATTTAAAAACAAGAAAGCACTCAATCTTTTTTCGTTAGGTGTCAAATCGGGGAAACGACCATTTAGCTTATCGTAAAATTCCGTATTGACTTGTTGAAAACTAATTTCAAATTGATTCCAAAAATTCTTATTCGTATCCGAAGACATATCAGCAATAATATGCTCCAGTGCTTGATTATTAGTTGCTGTAAGCGTTTTCCCAAAATCTTCTAATTTCTTTTTTATTGAGAACAACATTTGATTTTTTTCCGATAGATACATTACATTCAATGCCAATTCTCTGTTTTTACTTTCAATGCCATCCGATAGATTTTTATTTGCCAGCTCTAAATTATTTTTTTCAAGCCTCAGATTCTCTCTTTGTAAATTACTTTTATGTGTTTTGATACGTTGATTACGATACAACAGAATAAGCACAGCAATTAAAGACAAAAGGACAAGAGACACAACGACTACAATCAAAATGCTTTTTTCTTTCTGACTTTCAGCCAAATGACGTTTGATAGCCTCATCCTTTAATTGTTTTTCGTACTTATATTGGAGATCGAGCTGAGTAGCCTGACGTACTCTGTCGTCGCTCATAATACTATCTTGCAATTGATCCTGAATGCGAGACATCTTTAATGCCTGCTTGTAATCTCCGATCGACTCGTAAGCTTCCGAAAGTAAACCTACGGTTATTAATTTTGACTTCAAACTACGAGCTGGTGTATTGAGAGCCAAAGCATTGCTTAGAACAGCCATTTCTCTTGCTCGATCATTTTTGTCGTCATAATAACGAGCCAGATTGTTATAAACTTGGATCATCCCAAGACTATCACGTAAACTAATCCGCATGTCTAAACTTTTAGTGAAATAAAAAAATGCAGAATCCAAATT
>DAIOHI010000363.1:0-3249 GCA_036744815.1 Paludibacteraceae bacterium | reverse complement strand
ACTTGCAATTCTTGTCCTGTACATTGTTATCGGCTTGATATGAAACAGCAAATAAAAGAAGTAATGCGTTTTTCAGGTCCGAGAATGTTGTTTTATTATCCGATTGATGCGCTACAACATTTTCACAAAGAACACAAATCTAAAAAGAAGGACAGAAAATTACACTAAAGGGAAGTCTATAGTTAATTGATTTATATCCTCCTTTTTCACTTTCTTTTCCGTAAGTTTTTGTCGTAGATATTCGGGCGAAGTTTCATTAATAGTGAAAATCGGCAATTCGCGGCAAGTAATAAAATACTGTGCTTTCTTCATCACAACGCCCATTTTTTTCAGCGTGGCAGATGTAATTCGTCCGAAGCGACGCGATGCGACAATCAACTTCGCCGATTTTACACCGATTCCCGGCACGCGGAGTATTTGCGCATAATCTGCGGTATTGACATCAAGCGGAAAGAAAGAAGGATTACGCAATGCCCAAGCCAATTTAGGATCTATTTCCAAGTCAAGATCAGGAAAGCGATCGTCCACAATTTCGTCCACTTTAAATTCGTAAAAGCGCATCAACCAATCGGCTTGATAGAGGCGGTTCTCTCGAACCAAAGGCGGTTGTTTCAACGCAGGAAGACGATTGTCGTAAGAGTTTACAGGTACAAATCCGGAGTAATAAACACGCTTCATGCTTGGGCGCGAATATAAAGCGGAAGATGTTGATAAAATGTCTTTATCGCTCTCATTAGTAGCGCCTATAATCATTTGTGTGCTTTGTCCGGCTGGTGCGAAGCGTGGTGCATATCGATATTTTTTCTTTTCTTCGTTGCTTTGCAAAACGCCTTGCTGAATGTACAGCATCGGTTTATAAACACTTTCGTGATTCTTCTCGGGCGCCAGCAATTTCAAGTTTTCTTCGGTTGGGATTTCTATATTTACACTTAAACGATCGGCGTACAAACCTGCTTCGTGTACCAAAGCCTGACTTGCGCCGGGAATACTTTTCAAATGAATATATCCGTTGTAGCGATGAATTGTCCGCAAATCTTTAGCAATGCGCACCATGCGTTCCATCGTGTAATCAGCATTTCGGACAACACCCGAACTTAAAAATAATCCTTCGATATAATTTCGGCGGTAAAATTCAATTGTCAGTTCCACTAATTCGGAAACGGAAAAAGTAGCGCGGGCAATATCGTTGCTGCGGCGATTGATGCAATAAGCACAATCGTACATGCAATGGTTGGTCAGCATTATTTTTAGCAACGAAACACAACGTCCATCTTCTGTGAAACTATGACAAATTCCCCAACCATTCGTGCTGCCGAGACTTCCCGATTTGCTTTTTCGAGTAGTGCCGCTCGATGCGCAGGACACATCGTATTTTGCCGACTCAGCAAGGATCTTTAGTTTTTCGAGGACATTTTCTTTCATTTTAAATCAGAAGGTAATAGTCATAAATACAGAAAGATGAAAATGAAATCTCAATATAAAATTGAGCTTTGTTGTTTCTGTACAAAGGAAGACATTTTATAGGTTAAATGCTTCGTAAATTATGATAAAAAATGAAATTGTTGATAAATTTTACTGCAAGTATTAAAAACAAGATTTTATGTTTTTAGTTAGTGGATGCTACTTGCGAATCGGAATTTACAAGCCCCGATTTTAATCATTCATTCCTGCTACTACAATTACTATTTCGCCTTTGGGCGGATGCAGAGTAAAGTGCTCGACAAGTTCCTGTAATGTGCCACGCTGTGTGTCTTCGAAAAACTTAGATATTTCGCGGGAAACAGATGCTCGACGTTCAGCTCCGAAGTATTCGGCAAATTGACTTAAAGTTTTTACCAAACGGAAGGGCGATTCGTAAAACACCATAGTACGTGTTTCGTCTTTCAACTGAGTTAAACGAGTTTGGCGTCCTTTTTTCTGAGGAAGAAAGCCTTCGAAGCAAAAACGGTCGTTGGGAAGCCCCGAAGCCACAAGAGCAGGCACGAAAGCCGTTGCGCCGGGCAAGCATTCAACATCAATCCCATTTTCTACGCATTGGCGCACAACAAGAAAGCCCGGATCGGAAATAGCGGGAGTTCCCGCATCGGAAATTAAGGCTATCTTCTCACCATTTCGTATGCGTTGAACAACGCCTTCCACCGTTTTATGTTCATTGAACTTGTGGTGCGATATCATTGGTGTTTTTATATCGAAATGCTTGAGTAGAAAAGCACTTGTACGGGTGTCTTCAGCCAATATTAAATCTACTTCTTGTAGAGTTTTAATGGCTCGAAAAGTCATGTCTTCCAAATTGCCGATGGGAGTGGGGACAAGGTATAGCTTCATTTTTTCAGATTTCAGATTTCAGATTTCAGATTTCGGACTACTCTTTACAAGCATACCGAAATCTACAATCATCAATCTCTATTTTGTTTATATCTTTTCAGAGAAAAGGAATTTTCTCCTTGTTATTTTTCCTATTTTTGTAGCCGTTTGCGCTGTAAAAATACAATAATTTAGTTTACAGTTTACAGTTTATAGTAAAATAGAAACAGAAGAAGATGATTTACTCCGAAAAAAACAATATCAGGCAACAAAAACGCGGTGGTATCGAAGTTATTTGCGGCTCGATGTTTTCGGGAAAGACAGAGGAATTGATCCGCCGTCTGAAGCGGGCTCAATTTGCCAAACTGAAGGTTGAGATATTTAAACCGACTATTGATACCCGTTATTCGGACGATGAAGTGGTGTCGCACGACCGCACAGCTATTCGTTCTACTCCGGTTGAATCGTCGGGAAGCATTTTGTTAATGGCTGGTGATGTGGATGTGGTTGGTATTGATGAAGCTCAGTTCTTCGACGAAGGTTTGCCGGAAGTTTGCACAAAGCTTGCCAATCAAGGAGTGCGTGTGATTATAGCCGGATTAGATATGGATTTCCGAGGTATTCCTTTTGGAGTGATGCCCGCGCTTTGCGCCATTGCCGAAGATGTGTATAAAGTACATGCCATTTGTGTGCGTTGTGGAGCGCTTGCTTACGTGTCGCATCGTTTGGTGGAAAGCGAAAAGCAAGTTCTGCTTGGTGAAACAGCCGAATACGAGCCTATTTGCCGCGATTGCTACAATCAGGTAAAGTCTTGTCCTGAATAGTTTCTATGCTTTATCAATATGCCAGCAAAAAGACGGTTTTTTTGATATTTTGTAATTTCCACTGAAATTTTTAGCATGGATTGTTGAAAGGAAAGCAATGTAATTTAAAAGACGATTGATT
>DAIOHI010000362.1:886-3251 GCA_036744815.1 Paludibacteraceae bacterium | reverse complement strand
CGAGTGGCAAATACCAATGTTTTGTTTGACGAAGAACGGGTACGCTGCCACTGATTGCCGATTTCGGATTGATCAAATCCGTAGGGTTGAGCGACGTTCCGCAGGCTTCGCATTGGTCGCCATAGGCGCTTTCGTTGGCACAGTGCGGACATTTACCCGTAATATAGCGGTCGGCAAGAAACTGCTGTGCTTCTTCGTCGTAATACTGTTCGGATGTTTGTTCTACAAAACCGCCTTTGGCATCAATCGTTTTAAAAATATCCGAAGCCATTTCGTGGTGTATCTTCGACGTGGTGCGCGAATATACATCGAAAGAAATGCCGAATTCATCGAAGGATTGCTTGATAATTCCGTGATAGCGATCAACGATATCTTGCGGTGTAACACCTTCGTTGCGCGCTTTTATAGTAATAGGAACTCCGTGCTCGTCCGAGCCTCCGATAAAAATCACCTCCTCGCCTTTCAGGCGCAGGTAGCGGACATAAATATCGGCGGGAACATACACGCCCGCCAAGTGTCCGATGTGTACCGGTCCGTTGGCATAAGGCAAAGCAGAAGTTACAGTAGTGCGTTTAAATTGTTTCATTTCTTATTGTCCTTTTTTTGGGATTACAAAGATACATACAAAATATTAAATCCTTTTAATTAGAAAGACTTTTCATCCATTACCCTGTCGGCTTTAGCCGAATCCTCCCTATTTTTAAAGGAGCCGTCAGAATATATTAAATGTTTTTAAAGGGCAACTAGAAAAAAAAGAAAAAGATGCAAGTGTGAAAAGAAAGAAAAGATTTGACGATTTATCGGAGAATGATTTTATAATAAATAATTACATAATATACCTAATAACGACAGAAATATAAAGAATGGATATCCCTCTTACTTGCAATTGTTTTGAATATTAATAACTTTATTATAAATTGCGCCAACTAAAGAATTAAGGTAAACCCAAGTATAACAATATAACATTATGGATACAAACAGAATTTTACTATGGTTCTCTTTTTTCCTTGTGATTTTTTTCCTCTCTTGTGAGGGAGAAAAAACTTATAAATGCGAAGACCTACCAAAGGGTATTCTTAAAAACATGACGGGGTTTGATGGTTGCGGATGGATTATCCAACTGGAAGACGGAACAAGGCTTGAACCATTAAATTTAAATAATTTCGACATCAAATTAATAGACGATAAGTCTATCTGCATCAAGTTCCGTGAAGTAAAAAATTATGGCAGTCACTGCCAAGTGGGAAAAGTTATTGAAATCATATATATACATGATAATTGAATTTACACTTCCGTCAGATGCTTTAAAAAGACTTCTTCTGCCGAATCTACCCAGTTTTTGAAGGAGCCGTCAGATGCTTCCCGCCTTTCGGCATAGGCTATAAGCTTGCTTAGGTCGAAGCTGTCGCCCACCACGCAACCTGCATAAGCATGCGCATCGGCGGCATTTACTTCTTGTTCGATATGTGCGGGGATCAACATTATGGCTTTATCCAGATACAAGGCTTCGCAAACCGATTCGAATCCGGCGGTGGTAATGTAGGCGCGGCAATCCGCCATGTTTTTCAAAAACAATTCATCATCAATAGTGTAAAGCGTAAATGTATCATCCACTTTCCATTCTTTCGGAGCATCTTTTTTATCCCAAAAGAAACGAATTTCGACTTCGGGATGCGCTTCGTGCCAAGCTCGTATTTCCGCTTCGTAACCTTGATTGAGCATATAGCCCAGTATGTGATTCCCTTTTCTTGGATTCAGCTCCAGCACCTCCTTCCGCAAGAGAGGCGGAACAACATAGAGCTTTTTATCTTCTACATCGCGCATCGGATACAAAGAAAGTGTCAGTATTTTAGATGCGCCTTGCATGGTTGCCCGAGTAGCCAAGCGCAAAAAAGGCAATAACGGATTTAGCATCTTCGCGTGTTCAAAATCGGGATGCTCGGTAATAAATTGGTGGGCAATGCAAATAATGGGGATATCGTTTTTGAAACGCCATCGGTAAAAACCCATCAGTATTTCGTAGAAACTGATAACGACATCCGCCTTAGATTCTTGTATGCGCTCGTGTATAAAATTCAAGCTCTCTCCATAATGCCGCAGCACTTTGGGGTTCATATTGTGCAAACCCGTCCGAAACAGATCCACGTTACGGCGTTCCTTGTCGAAGATAAAAGAGAATGTTTCGAAAACGCTGATAGGCGCGCCTATCTTATCCTTGAAGAATCCGGGCACTTCGCGGCTGATGCTTCTGCCAAGAAGTATTTCCACTACCTCGTGTCCGTTTCGGCGAAGCATTCCGGCTAAAGCCAATGCCTGAGTCATGTGTCCCCGCCCGTCGCCTTGAACTATAAAAAGATATTTCATA
>DAIOHI010000362.1:0-876 GCA_036744815.1 Paludibacteraceae bacterium | reverse complement strand
GTAATTATTAATTAAAACTAATCTTAAAACTCATAGATATTTCATATCTATGAGTTTTAAGATTAGTTTTAATTAATAATTACCCCTAAACTGTCCTAAATCAAAAAATCACGTCTCTTTTCGCGCAGCGACAGCACATTATTAAGGGGTTAAAGACAACGATCATCTCCTGAAATCCTGCAAGGATGACACTTGTATTATCTTCCCCAGTCTCGCTCATCAAGTTCCAAGCCCATTTCCCGAATAAACTCTCTATACTCATCTTTGAAATTCACTGTTTTGTGATGTTCCTGCTGATTAATAATATAGTTTAT
The DNA here is from genome assembly GCA_036744815.1 of Paludibacteraceae bacterium. GTDB lineage: Bacteria > Bacteroidota > Bacteroidia > Bacteroidales > Paludibacteraceae > H1. The sequence continues at coordinate 562 of DAIOHI010000362.1, read as the reverse complement.
AATTTTCTGCTTGTCCTCCATACTTTTCGAAAATGCCGCATAACCTTCGCCCCATGCAACAAAGTTCTCAAATCCATCTACTGTTTTTATCCGTTTGCTTGAAGAACCTTTTAATGCTTGCATAAAATCGGATAATGATATGGTTGCAGGCATTGTAAACAACAAATGTACGTGATCGGGCATCGAGTTGATACGATACAAACGCCCACCTTTGTTATTGATAATTCCCCACATCTCTTTGTAGAGAAATGTTATTCGTTCGTCAGCAGGCAAAGTAGGTTCGCTTGCTTTTGTACGAACAATGGCGTGTATCAGTAAATTGACGTAACTCATTATTTATTTTGTTTTGAGTTATGTGTTGTCCCTGCGGGACTTTATATTCCCTTTTATCTCTATCCGTAAGCTGAAGCATACGGTTAATAAAGTGGACTCCCTGCGGGAGTGCTTCGCTTTACAACTACTCTCAAAAAGAAAATATCTATTCTATCTCTCGCAACAAAACTACAAATAGTATAAAAACTTAGCGTTCTTAGCGCCTCTGCGAGAAACTTCTCTCTAAAGT
>DAIOHI010000361.1:0-3256 GCA_036744815.1 Paludibacteraceae bacterium | reverse complement strand
TTTGCCATGTTAAATTCAAATACAATGCAAAGTTAATAAATATCCTACAAATCCTTGTGGTAAACAAATTAAAAACTAATTATTAGTTGTGAAAAAACAGCTTATTAAAAACTTGTTACTCCTTATTTCCATCATCATTTTCTAATAATGTAAAAAAACATTAGCAAAATTTAATCTGATTACCATTTTGATAAGGGAAAGAGTTTTTATAATGATACATTTGCGTCATTTGTTTATAAATTAGTCTTTTTGCTCTGTTCAAAATAATTTTTCAAATATAAATCCTAACTCCTCCTTATTAAATTTATCCAAAAATCCGTACATTTGTAGAGAAAATCGGCTTTACTTACCGATTGTTTTCTAATCTCAGATGAAAACGAAACCTGCATGATTAAGATTTCATCTGACAATCAAAAATGACTTTTTAAATAGATGAAAAAAAACATAGCTATCGTTGCCGGAGGCGATTCGTCGGAAGTTGTAGTGTCGCTCAAGAGCGCACAAGGATTGTATTCTTATATAGATAAAGATCGTTACAACCTTTATATCATTACTATTGTTGGGAAAAACTGGGAGGTGAAACTTTCCGATTCGGAAAAATATCCAATTGATAAAAATGATTTTAGTTTCACACGCGACGGTATCAAAACCATCTTCGATTTTGCTTACATAACCATACACGGCACACCGGGCGAAAACGGTATCCTTCAAGGTTACTTCGAATTGCTCGGCATTCCCTACTCTTGTTGCGGAGTATTGGCAGCTGCCATGACTTTCGATAAATTCGTTTGCAATCAATACTTAAGAAGTTTTGGAGTGAAGGTGGCGGATTCGCTTGTGCTGCGCAAAGGTCAAAGCATAAACAGCGACGATGTGGCGGAAAAAATCGGATTCCCTTGCTTTGTAAAACCAAGTGTCGGAGGAAGCAGCTTCGGAGTGACAAAGGTAAAAACGAAAGAGCAAGTACAACCTGCTATCGACAAAGCATTTGCCGAAGGCGACGAAGTAATGATCGAAGCTTTTATGGCTGGGCGGGAAATTACTTGCGGCATGTATAAAACAGCCGAAAAAACCGTTGTTTTCCCGATAACGGAAGTGGTAAGCGAAAACGAATTCTTTGATTTTGATGCTAAATACAACGGACAAGTTCAGGAAATTACACCGGCACGCATCAGCGACTCGTTGACGGATCGCGTACAGAAACTTACGGTAGCTATCTACGATATTTTGAACTGCAAAGGTATCGTGCGCATCGATTATATTATTTCCGAAGGCGATGTTATCAACCTATTAGAAGTAAATACCACGCCCGGAATGACCACAACGAGTTTTATCCCTCAGCAAATAAAAGCCGCCGACCTGGATATAAAAGATGTAATGACGGATATAATAGAGAATGAATTTTCAAATTAGCTCTAAATACAAAATCACATGAAAAAATCTAAATCCTACATCGTTGTCCTTTTGTTCTGTTTTGCTGCTCTTGATGCAAATGCACAGATTGGAAATGAGATTAAAGCATATGTTGACAGCTCAGAGATGATAATCAACAACGGACGACGTCTGCTTTTACAAAGCGTTCAGACAAAAGATTATCGTAAGATGGCTGAAATATACAACTATCTGAAAGTTGAATCATCATTAAACAACTGTATTCCTTTTAGTTACAACGAAGACTTACACATTACAAGTCTTACAGGAAGTTGGGATGAATTTCTGATAAAAGCAGAGAATTTTTCCGTTGACGCAAAAGAAACTCTCTGCTATCCTATTCATGATCAAGTTGGGACTTTTCTTTACAAAGAAGTGTATGGAAATGCTGGAAAGCTACTTGAAAATGCACTAAGCAATCAATCTGACAGCGAAAAAAGGGATTTGTTAGAACTGTATTTTTATATAGTTGAAAACGGTCAAAACGAGACCTTCGACACTAAAGTCAAGAATTTCAAAAAGAACTATCCGAAATCACGTTATAGTGATTTTCTAAATTATTATTTGCCACAGCCCGAGCAAAAACTTGCAATGACTTTTGGAATGGGAGCATCCGGAATTTTTCCAACAGGAAAGCTCGGTCAACATTTTGATCCTAACGGTCTATTTGCTCTATCAATGGATTTTTACGTAAATAATTTCTTTGGAGGATTACAATTAGATGGCGGCGGAAGATTAAAACTGAATGCTCCCTTGTTGCGTTCTGTGACCGGATATCCGCAGAACTTTCTCAAAGGCGATTATTTTTCTTATATGAATGTTGGACTCTTAGGCGGTTACATAGTTGCACGAAATAATATATTGCAATTCTCTCCTTTTGTATATCTTGGAGGAACTTCATTGACAAGCAATCTCTACAAAAACAGTGAAGACGATGATTTGGAATTCAGAATTTTTGATTCTTTCTTTATCGGACCCGGTTTACGCACAGAATTTAAAATTTGGGAATTCGATATGAAAGACCGGTATATGAATATGAGTATGCCTGGCTGTATAGCTCTCAGGCTTGATGTTGGGTATAGCATTCCCGTTCATTACGAATACACTGCGGCAAAAGGAAACATTTTGTACACCCGATTAGCTTTAACATGGTGGATCGGAAATTTTTAAATTTGAATTATAGTCTTCGATAAAAAACACAGCATATGAAAACCTTTAACGAAATAACGCAACTTATCAACAGCGAAATCGAAAAAATCGACTGGTCGAAAGAACCGCGAGGATTGTACGAACCTATCGGATATACGCTACGTTTGGGTGGAAAACGCATTCGTCCGGCAGTAGCTTTGATGGCTTGCAATTTATTTTCAGAAGATGTGCTTCCTGCGCTGAAACCTGCTATCGGTGTTGAAATATTTCATAATTTCACTTTGTTGCACGACGATATTATGGATAAAGCCGACGTTCGCCGCGGGCAGCCTACCGTGCATAAAAAATGGGATGAAAACACTGCGATTTTGTCCGGCGATATTATGCAGATTGTGGCTTATCAATATATTACCGAAACAAAGGATGAACATCTGAAAACGATTTTGGATATATTTTCCCGAACAGCCGCTGAAGTTTGCGAAGGACAGCAATACGACATGGATTTTGAAATGCGTGAAACGGTTTCCGTTGATGAGTATTTGGATATGATCCGCTTGAAAACTGCCGTTCTGCTTGCTGCCGCGTTAAAAATCGGAGCTGTAATCGGAGGATCGGACGAAGACAACGCGCAAGCTCTCTACGATTTTGGAATTGATATCGGAATGGCTTTTCAATT
>DAIOHI010000360.1:0-3263 GCA_036744815.1 Paludibacteraceae bacterium | reverse complement strand
CTTGCCGAAGCGGCAGGAAAAGGCATTGATAGCGGAGAGTCGGCGGCAACTATTCATCTTGGTAAAGTTGGAATTATTCACGGAAGCAAAACGCTGTTGATGCAGGACGAAGATGGGCAGATAGTAGAGCCTTATTCTATTTCGGCTGGCTTGGATTATCCCGGAATAGGTCCGATGCATGCCTATCTGGCTTCTATAAAACGTACGGAAATATTAGCAATTAATGACGACGAAGCCTTAGAGGCAGCTTTCGAATTAACGAAAATGGAAGGAATCATTCCGGCTTTGGAGTCAGCGCATGCCTTGGCTGTGTTAGGCAAAAAGCAATTCAGCTCCGACGATGTAGTTGTGCTTTGCCTTTCGGGACGAGGAGATAAAGATATGGAAACGTATTTAGAATATGCCAACGAAACAAAATAATTTTTATGAAAAAGATAAATACCCGATCAGTAAAATTACTGGCAGATTTACAAACTCCCATCAGCATTTATCTGAAAATACGCGATTTATATCCTGAGTCGGTTTTGCTCGAAAGCTCCGACTTTCATAGCAACGAGAATTCCTACTCCTTTATCGGAATCGATCCTATCGCCCACTTTCAAGTGGAAAAAGGAAAGATATTTACATCCGTGAAAGGCTTGGATAAAGTTGAAAAAGAGATTGATGTAAGCACTTCCGTTCCCGACGAGCTGAATGCCTTTGTTCGATCTTTTGTTGTTATGAACAATGAAAATCCGAGCGGCATCAACGGTTTTTTCGGTTATACATCCTACGAAGCGGTACGTTACTTCGAAGCCGTCAACCCCGATAAGCCATCCTTTGTCTCCGGCACTTCCATTCCTGAAATTGTGTATATATTTTACAAATACATTATTGTTGTCGACCATTTCCGCAACGAATTAATTCTTGTCGAAAATTTGCTGGAAGGCGAAACAAGCGAAATGCAGCGCGTTCTGAATGTAATTGAAAACCGAAACTTCGCTTCCTACGATTTTTCGGCTATCGGCAATGAGGAATCAAACATTAGCGACGAAGAATACAAGCAAATGGTAAGCGAAGGCATCAAACATTGTAAGCGCGGTGATGTATTTCAAATCGTACTTTCACGTTGTTTCAAACAGCGTTTTGCTGGTGATGACTTCAAGGTTTATCGTGCTTTACGCTCCATCAATCCTTCCCCTTATCTGTTTTATTTCGATTTCGCTTCTTATCGCATCTTCGGCTCATCGCCCGAAACACATTGCAAAATCGACAATGGACATGCTTATATCGATCCGATTGCGGGAACAGTTCTTCGTACAGGCGACTCGGCAAAAGACCAACAGCAAGCAGAGCTTCTGCTCAACGACCCGAAGGAAAATGCTGAACATGTTATGTTGGTCGATTTGGCTCGCAATGACCTGAGCCGAAACACTCGCGATGTAAAAGTGGAATTCTACAAAGAGGTTCAATATTACTCGCACGTTATTCATTTAGTATCGCGCGTAAGCGGAAAAATGGAGAAAGAGAGCAACAGCGTGAAAGTTTTTGCAGATACCTTTCCGGCAGGCACTTTGTCGGGCGCGCCAAAAGTGCGGGCGATGGAACTTATTAATGATATTGAGAAAACCGGTCGTGGTATTTATGGTGGTTGCATTGGCTACATCGGGCTTAATGGCGACATCAACCAAGCGATTACCATACGTTCCTTTTTTAGTAAAAACAACGAACTCTATTATCAAGCAGGCGCGGGAATCGTCAGCAAATCGAAGGAAGAAAGCGAATTGCAGGAAGTAAACAATAAACTGGGAGCTTTGAAAAAAGCCATTGAATTGGCAGAGAAATTGAAGAATTAAAGTCAGCCTCCAAGCCCTAAAGAGGAGAGTAAAACAGCAATAATAAGTAAAATAAAATTATGAGCGTAAATATAAATAATATAGCAGATAAAAAGTCCCCTTTAGGGGATTTAGGGGTAAGCATTCTCGTCTTCGATAATTACGATTCTTTCACCTACAATCTGGTTCATTTGATAAAAGAATTGGGTTATACGAATGTTGAAGTGCATCGGAACGATAAAATTGGCTTGGACGAGGTTGCTCGTTTTGATAAAATAATCCTTTCGCCCGGACCGGGAATTCCTTCCGAAGCAGGATTGTTGTTGCCTCTAATTGAGCGATATGCTCCAACCAAAAGCATATTGGGCGTTTGTTTGGGTGAACAAGCCATCGGCGAAGCTTTTGGCGGAACGTTGACCAATCTCGAAGACGTTTATCACGGCGTTGCAACGAAGATTAAAATCACTGGAGAAGATTATATTTTCGATGGATTGAATAAAGAAATAGAAGTAGGACGCTATCATTCGTGGATTGTAAATGGAGATGATTTACCCGAATGTTTGGAAATAACAGCTGTTGACGAAACAGGAAAAATAATGGCACTGAAGCACAAAACATTCGATGTGCACGCTGTGCAGTTTCATCCCGAATCGGTGCTGACACCCGAAGGAAAGAAGATAATGGAAAACTTTTTAGCCAGATAAATATGAAACAAGTTCTATACAAACTTTTCGATCATCAATACCTCAGCAAAGAGCAAGCGAGGGAAATAATGATTAATATGGCAGAAGGCAAGTATAACGAAAGTCAGATCGCCGCATTTATTACCGTGTATCTGATGCGCAGCGTTAGTGTGGATGAGATTCTCGGTTTTCGTGAGGCTTTGCTCGAAATGCGCGTAAAAGTGGACGAACTTCGCGACTTCAATCCGATTGACATTGTAGGAACAGGTGGAGATAACAAAAACACCTTCAACATCTCAACTTGCGCTTGTTTTGTGGTTGCCGGAGCCGGTTACAAGGTATTAAAACATGGAAATTACGGAGCTACTTCAGTCAGCGGAGCATCGAATGTGATGGAAGAACATGGCGTGAAATTCACTAACAATGTCAATGTGCATCGTCGCTCGTTGGAGAAAGCGAACATAGCTTACCTGCATGCGCCTCTTTTCAATCCCGCGTTGAAAACCGTCGCGCCGGTACGCAAATCATTAGCCGTTCGCAGCTTTTTCAACATACTAGGACCTGTTGTTAATCCGCTTATCCCAAAACGGCAAATGTTGGGCGTTTACGATCTGAAAATGGCACGACTCTACCAATATATTTACCAACAAACCGACTGTGACTTTTCGGTGGTGCACAGCCTCGACGGTTACGACGAGATATCGCTTACCGCAGCTTTTAAAATCATCAATCGCTCGGGCGAACATATTTACACTGCCGAAAGTTT
>DAIOHI010000359.1:0-3264 GCA_036744815.1 Paludibacteraceae bacterium | reverse complement strand
AACCAATCCCAATCCTTTGGCAACTGTATCAAGGGCGGCACCGTTGTTACGTTCGTAAAAACGAAAGAAAACGCGTCCTTTTTCGTCCGTAGCAATAATTTTAGTGGTTGTGGAGCCACTGTCGATTCCGATGTAACAATAAGGGCTTTCAAGTTTGTCAATCGAAATGCTTTCGATTCGGTATTGCTCCTTTTCTTTTTTCCATGCTTCAAAAGCTTCGTCGCTTTCGAATAAGGGCGGTAATTGATGAGCTACAAAACTGTATTTCTTTTTGTTGGAGGTTTTCAACAAGCGAATGTATTCCGACAAGGGTTTTTCGATGCTTTGTCCGGCAGCAGAAATGGCAGCACCCCATGCGGGAATAACTTCTGAGTTTTCTGAAAGAATTATTTCATTTTCCGAGAAATTTAATTGCTTCTGAAAAGCTTTGCGCAAAGCGGGAAGAAAAGTAAAAGGTCCTCCGCAGATAAAAAGCTTTGGCAGCAAATCGTAACCACGCGCCAAAGAAGTAATAACCTGCATGCTTACGGCATGAAAAACAGAAGCCGCTATATCTTCCTTGCTTACATTGCGACTGAGCAGATTTTGTACATCGGTTTTCGAAAACACACCACAGCGCGAAGCAATGGGATAAATCGTCCTAGCATTTTCAGCTAATCGATTCAGCTCATCCACTTCTACATTGAGCAAGCTTGCCATCTGATCGATAAAGGAACCCGTTCCACCGGCACAACTACCGTTCATCCGAATATCAGGCGATTTTCCTTCTTCGAAAAAAATCATTTTAGCGTCCTCGCCACCAATATCAATCAAAGTTTTTATGTCGGGATATTTCACACGAATCACTTCACAAGCAGCGATCACCTCCTGCACAAAGTCGAAAGCGCAACGCTCGGCAATGCCCATACCCGCCGAACCGGTAACAGCCAAACGAATAGATATATCACCAAATTCGTTCAATAGTTTTTCGAATACTTCAATCACGCTTCCCGAAATATCGGCATAATGACGACGGTAATCTTTAAAAATGACATTGTGTTCTTCGTCGGAAACAACCACTTTTACAGTAGTGGAACCGGCGTCGAGTCCTATCATATATCTCTTCATTATCAATTAGTTTATATTGGATCTAAGACTACCGAGCGGTTGAACAGCTACAGTGCTCTCATCCAAATTCAAGGAAGCTTGCAAATAAGTAATCAACAGATTTTTTGTCGTTTTTTTATGACTTTCGATGTATCGTTTTTTCATATCTTCACGATCTTCCCAATACAGTTCCAGTAAAGGACTAAGCAGGAAAGGTGTTGTCATAAGACCAAAAAAGACGGATAGCACTTCTTCTTTTGGAATCGTTATTTTCATGTTGTTTTGAAGCAAACGACCAAGAAGCGATAAATAGCTTTGAGCTTTCTCGCTGCGTTCTACAAAATCATGTATAATATGAGGATCCTGATGTATTTGAACAACCAAAAAGCGCGGCATTACTTCATTTTTGCAAAGTATATCGAAATAAATATCAACCACCTGTTCTATGATCGATTCTATCGTAACATCGGTAAGCGACAGCAGGCTTACTTTAGGTAAAAGGCTGTCGAAAATCTGCTCTACCAAGGCTTGAAACAAATTTTCCTTTGTCCGGTAATAATAATTCAAGCTGGTGCGACTGATGCCTGCATGGTCGGCAATATCTTGCATTTTTGCATTCTCCAGCCCTTTTTCGGAAAAGATAGCTTTTGCCGACTCTATAATTTTCAACTCTGTTTCAGTCATTTATTATTGTATTTCTATCGTTGACATAATGGTTTGACATGAGCGTCAAAAATAGACAAAATTTTAGATACAAGCAAGGAAAGTTTCGAAAAAAGAGAAATTAAATAAATTCGAGCAATGCTAAACTTTTACAACATACTTTAGCTAACAAGCTGTTGGCATAAGGCTGGCAAAATTGCGGTTTTAGAGTTTTGTCTCTCGCGTAAGTTTCTTCACTATAGACTGTGTCTGTCGTTTTGGGTATCGTCGTTCAGCCGGAAGACGAAAACATCGCTTCGAGTAAAGCCCTTTTATCCAATCATTTTGTTTATGATAAAACAAAAAGGCTATTATAGTCAGAAGAACAAGGTTTAGAAACTTCTTCTATCTGATTAGCGAAGTATAAAAAGGATAGCACAAAGGTTATAAGAAATTTAGTTATAATTTCAATAAAAGCAAGTAAGTTCTTAAATTCCCCGCAGATTCTGAGACAACTTTTGCAGACTTCTGTATTTCTTTTTACTTTTGCAGATCTAATTTACTCCCATATATGAATCTGCCCATAATATTGCATATTGAAACTTCGACCAATGTTTGCTCCGTCGCGTTAAGCGAAGGCGAAAACTGTATTTTCAGCATTTCGAACGACGAAGGTTTAAATCACGCGGCTCTGCTAAGCACTTTTATCGAAAAGGCATTGAGCGAAGCTAAAGTACAATCGAAGAAACTTGATGCAGTAGCCGTTAGTGGCGGACCGGGTTCTTATACGGGATTGCGCATCGGAGTTTCTACCGCAAAAGGGCTTTGCTATGGTTTCGGAATTCCGTTGATAGCAGTAAGTACTTTGGAAGTTTTATCTATTCCGGCAATTAAAAAAGCCGATAGCGATAAAGATGCTTTATTCTGTCCGATGATTGATGCACGCCGGATGGAAGTATATGCGGCTATGTACAACGCCGAACTAAAAATCAAAAAAGAAATTTCCGCCGATATTATTAATTCGGAATCCTACGCTGATATCCTTTCGCAACAGAAGGTTTATTTCTTCGGAAACGGAGCCGAAAAATGCAAAGCGACACTTACGCACCCCTATGCGCTGTTTATCGACGAAATAACTCCGTTAGCAGAGAATATGATCCCTTTAGCTCTTAATAGCTTCCGTGCTAATAGCTTTGCAGATCTTGCTTATTATGAACCTTTTTATCTGAAAGAATTTCAAGCGACAACACCAAAACAGTTGAAAGTTGAAAGTTGAAAATGGAAAGTTTATTGTTTTACTAACAAACATAATATTCATTTAATAACGAAAACCTAAAAATCTGAAACTTCAAACGGCAATATGGATACTTATAAAACAATTTCAACTATTTCGGAAGGCTTATACAAAGAAAAAGGAAGTCGTTTTATATCCTATGCCATCCCTGTTGATAAGCTTGAAGAAATAAAGGAAATACTCAAAGATTACCGAAAACGATATTATGATGCACGTCATGTTTGCTATGCTTATATGCTGGG
>DAIOHI010000358.1:0-3268 GCA_036744815.1 Paludibacteraceae bacterium | reverse complement strand
ATTGTAATAAACATAATTAATAAGTTTTATAGAGAGCGTTTCTTTCGATAGTTTCAAGACTACAATTAAACACTCCTTTTTGACAATATCTTTTAACAATATTACGCCGTTTAATTACTGGCTTACCGCCCATATTTAACACCATATATTTATACCTATTTTGTTTAGCGAGTTTATTTGCTAAACGAACTTTGCGTTTTAATTTGTAATCAAATACAAAAGCTTCAATTCCGTGAATAAATGTTTTGATAAATGTTTTCATAGATGTATTTTATATAATTACCATGATGATTTAGGCGATGTTCTTTTTCCGAAAACAGGTTGAAATGTTTCAAGTCGTTTGTTCTTTTGTAATATAAAAATAGCCCCTTCGTCAGCATCCGGAGCATCATCGTGAGTGCGGGTTCCTTTTTCGAAAGAAAGTGTTTGTTCGAGAGCACACATCATATCCGGGTCGTTTCGTTGATTTTCATTGTAGAACACAAATCCACGTTCCCACAGTGGCGAAATAGCCTCGATTCGTTGAGATTTATCCGGTTTTTTGCGATGATCTGCGCGTATAGGTAGTTGATATCCTCTTAATCGACCTTCGCCGGCAAATTCGTCAAGTATTAAGTCCTGCATAAAATTAGCTTCCATATAGTAATCGCAAATAACGTCAGAGGGAAATCTTTCATGTAGGTCGTAAAACCATCGCACCATTTCAGTAATGGAGCATTGTCGGCAAAATGCGAATAGGCAATGCAGCTCAGTGTTTTTTTTTCCCCATACTTTGATTGCTTTATAGTCGTTTTTTGAGGAGCTTTTGAAGCTTGGGTCGCAGTACGCTATAATTGCATCATATTGCTTCAGGGGTAATGCATTTTTCCATTTAATCCAGTCAGTTCTAAAAATAGCACCTTCGGTAATCGGATTATTCATCATTTCCTTTTGAAATGCGCGATAACCCATAAACTGCGCCATAGCTTGTATCTCTTCTTTTTCCCATTTTTCGCTCCACGATACATTGCCTTTGTTGTCATAAGCATTTATCTGATTTACATAGACCCCTTTCGTGTTTGCTATTTTTTGGAGGACGCTGTTTTTAGATATAAGATTACCTACCATAATAAAACGCCCACGGCCACCATCCAAAGCTCCAAAAAGAGCTTCTTTTACCCAGTTTGTTAAGCGAGTAACTCGATTTTCGTTTTCGACAAGTTCGTCATCATCTAAGTCATCAATTACAATATAGTCCGGTCGAAAGGAACGATAGCGTAATCCTCTTGGGGACTGTCCGCGTCCGCGCGCAAAAAAAGCAGTGCCATCTTTAGTTACAAATTCTCCGGTTTGCCAGCTTCCGTTGTTGTATTGTTCTCCGAAGTCAGCGATGTATCTTTGATTATACTGTAATTCAGCTTGAATGTCTGCAAGCATTGTCTTTGCGTTGTCTTCACTTTTTCCGACCAACACCATTACGTTGATTTGTTTTATTTTTTGGCATTTAAGCCAAAGCGGTATAAAGACATCAAAATGTGTTGATTTTGCATGACCTCTTGCCCACTTAAAAAGTGCTTTAAGATTTTTTGTTTCTTTTACTTTCCGAGCTGCATTGATGTGAAATTTAGCGGAGGGGGTTATTTCTCCGGTGTCTTTGTTTGTAGTATAATGAGGAAAATAATAATTAACAAAATCAGAATAGTTCTCGCGTAAATGATTTATGCGTTTATTCTTAGCCGTAGGCGATTCAGACTTATCGACAGTAGTTTGTCTTTGTACGGTATTGCACCATAATTTCCATTCTTCATAATTACGTGGAATAGGCATTCGCTAAGATTTTTTTGAAATTTGCTCGCTTATGTAAAGGTCTTGATATTTGTTGATAGCTTTAAGTAATTCGGGTGTTATTTCTGAATCGAAACTTGAACGATATTGCATCCATTTTCCAAACGCCATGAACACCTCAATAGCATCAACTACGTTTGCTTTTTTATCGAGTTTTTCGATTGTGGTTGATAGTTTAGACAGCTTATCCCCTAATCCGGAAATTAACACAGGGTCGTCAGACTCGTTAACTTGTTCTATTAGTTTGTTGATAGTAATTAGAAGTTTGTTTACCAGTTCAGGTCGAGTAATATTTTCGGCAGCTCTTTTTTCAGCCCAACCTTCTTTATCGACCCAACGGCTCACTGTTTTTTCTGTTACCCCTACCTTATTGGCAATGCTTTTTTGTGTTTCGCCACGCATGAAGTAAAGTCTTGCCAATTCTTTCGTCTCTTTATTTGCCATAACATTTTATTTTAAAACAGCGACAAAAGTAGCTATAAAGCTACTTTTCTTTCATAAAACAACTCAAATTGTATAAAAAGTTAACGAATAGTAATAAAAATAATTAAATGTATAATTCGGGTTGTACTTTTGTCGCTGCTTTAGTTAAATTAAAAAATGCGACAATGATAAAAAAGTAAATTATGCAAAAAACATTTGTGTTGAGTGAAGAGAGCGTAAACAGCTATGGATTTAGAGTCCTAACAGCAGGGATAGACTTGACAAATTTTGAAAAAAATCCGATAATGTTATGGAATCATACTCGTAGTTATTCGGATAAAAACAATGTAATCCTTCCGATAGGTAAATGGGAAAATATACGAGTAGAAGAAGGTGCGTTGAAAGCGGATGCCGTATTTGACATGGAAGATGAGTTTGCAGCATCGATCTCTCGTAAGGTAGATAAGGGGATGATTAATATGTGTTCAATCGGATTTGAAATTACCGAAGAAAGCGATAGCCCGGAACACATACTTCCAGGACAGCGTCGAATGACGGTAACTAAATGCAAATTAAGAGAAGCGAGTATCACCGATATAGGTTCTAATTATAACTCCATATCATTGTACGATAAAGATGGTAAGGTGATAGAATTAACAGCCGGAGGAGATTGCCCCATAGGTATATTGAAGGACAGTTTAATTAAAAACAATAATAACGAAAAATTTGATAACATGAAAATGATTGCATTAAAACTCGGATTGCCGGAGACGGCGACCGAAGCACAACTTATTGCTGAAATTGATAAGCTATTAAAAGTAAAAGAAGAGCTTACAACAAAAAACGAAACAATTAAGAACTTACAAGAAGCCGCTAAAGGTGTAGAAAAAAAAGCCATACAAGATATGGTAAATGCTGCAGTATCTTGCAAAAAGTTAACAGCAGATAAAGTAGCGCATTTTATACAACTAGGCGAAGCTGTTGGTGCAGAAAAGCTAAAAGCGACACTTGAAGCTATTAG
>DAIOHI010000357.1:0-3307 GCA_036744815.1 Paludibacteraceae bacterium | reverse complement strand
GTCGGGATGACAGGATTTGAACCTGCGACCACACGCCCCCCAGACGTGTGCGCTACCGGACTGCGCTACATCCCGTTTTTGCGGACACAAAATTAATCATTTTTTTCATTAAACGAAATTAAATATTGTATTTTTAAATCCGACATAGAAGAGACTGTGTTATAAAAGAGTATCCCAAAGTTGATTAACTTTGGGATACTCTTTTATAATTTCTATTTTAGATCAAGTTCTTTCTACGGCTTTTTTCTTTCTTTTTTTCATAATTTCTTGTGGTTTGGTATAAAGGAAACGTTTTATCTTTTGTGAAGCCGTTTTCTCAAAAGGTTCTTCCATTACATCTACACGCTTAATTTGTGATACACGATTCAATTTCCCGTTCAATTCTCGTGTGAAATTCTGCATCCATTGCTGCATTTTTTCTTTACGATCATCGATGTTTATTTTCAAATTCTCCAGATTTTTTTCCAACGCTTCTATATCAAACAACACTTTCGCTACCAAAAAGCCATCTTCCTCCACTACCAAAGATTCGATTACATGTTGTGTATTATTAATTACCGATTCAATATCTTCGGGATAAATATTTTCACCACTCGCACCTACAATCGTATTTTTCATTCGTCCTTTAATAAACAAACGCTTACCTGCTCCGAAACGTCCTAAATCGCCCGTTTTGAACCAGCCATCTTCAGTTAATACTTCGGCTGTAGCTTCCGGGTTTTTATAATAACCTCTCATCACATTAGGTCCTTTTGCCCAAATCTCTCCTACTCCTTTCTTATCCGGATTATTGATTTTCAACTCTACGCCTTGAAGTACTAATCCGGTTGATTGTAAAAACGTCTCTTTCACTCTTGCTCCTGCTAAAAGCGGAGAAGTTTCGGTCAATCCATAACCGATAGCATAAGGAAATTTTGCTTCTTTAAGGAAACGTTCTACACGCGAATCGAGCTTTGCTCCTCCGATACCGAAGAATTTTAGATTTCCGCCAAAGGAAGCTCTTAGTTTTTTCCCTGCAATACGGTGAATTATAAAACGAAATAACGGATTCTTATAAATCATGCGTGTGAATTTCGTCTTCATAAACTTGCTTTGCACCTGACTTTTGTAAAGTTTTTCCATAACCAAAGGCACAGAAAGCATTAAAGTAGGTTTTATTTTCGCCATAGCAGGCAACAAAGCTGCCGCTGTAGGTGGTTTCTCCATATAATAAACCGATGCCCCATACATAATCGGATAGATCATTCCGATGGTATTTTCGTAAGTATGCGACAAAGGAAGAAAGGACAGAAAAATATCCGATGAATTAATTTCTTGCATTGTAAAAGATTGCGTAGCACTCCATGCAAGGTTTTTATGAGTAAGCATTACGCCTTTCGAGCGCCCTGTGGTGCCCGATGTGTAGATTATAGCCGCCAAATCATCTTCTGCTACGACGGGTCTTTCGTAATCCGCAAAGCTGATTTCGGGAGAAATACTTCCTTTTTTCAGCGTCAACGAATCGGTTATTACGATCGACTCAAGATCGGGTAAATCCAATCCTTCGATCCGGCTATAAAGTTTCTCGCTTACAAATAAAGCTTTGGATTCGGAATGCGTCAAAACTGCATTTACTTCATCGCGTGAAAAATCGGGCAATATCGGAACTATAACGAGTCCGTTGGAAACTACCGCGAAATAAGAAATGACCCAATTAGGCATATTGTGGCTCAAAAGAGCTACTTTATCGCCCTCTTTCAGTCCCAAAGAATAGAGCATGGCAGAAAGCACTTGTATTTTTTCGCCAAATTGCGAATAGTTGAGACCTGTCCCTTCTACAAATGAGATACAAGGACGGTCTGCAAAATTGGCTAAAGAATAATCAAGTGTTGCCTGAAGCGTTAATGGATTTGGTTCTATTTTTCTGTTTAAAAAATTCATGCGTTTACTGTGCTTTTTATTGGTTACAACTTCATTCCCCTCATGTTCATCACCTTTCTGAACTTGCAAAGATAATAAACTTATTTTATTATATGCACAAATAGACTTGTTTTGTGCAGATATTTTGTCTGTTATAGCAATTTTCTTTATTCCTTGTCGTTATTAAACGTATAATCAGGCTCTAAAGTTTGAAAACAAAGTAATAAAATACTTAAACTATGTTTCGCATTCAGTATAAACAAATTTTATATCTTTAAAATCATTAAAATGAGAAGATTTGTTGTTTTTTTTCCTATTTTTGCTTTCATAAACTTTACCGGAAATGAAAACAAGTCTAATTGGTCTATTCCTTTTATTTTCGTTTTTTTTGTCTGCGCAAGAATACAAAGACAGCCTGAGTTTTGCACCCGACTTTCCTCCTATCCAAAAAACATACAACGAGGTTTTGTCAGATTCTTTTAAGCTGAGCATCCCCGAATACAGTCCATATTCGACAGGTATTCCGCCTCTCAGCCTTGCCTCCTTGACTTCGATAAGTGTAGAGCCCGATCCCTTCAAAGAAATAAGAATGTCGGCGCATGTTCCTATTCGCTATTCCGACTATCAATATTCGAATGTGTACGGATTAATGGAACTCGATAACAATCTTTGGCTTAGCACGGCTCGTACTAACGATTTTTATTACGGATTAGGAATTGTACGCAGCGCTCAAGCCTCTCTCAATTTCAATATTGAGGATTTTGGCGTACTCAGCCTTGGTTCATATATAACAAAATATAATGTAGCCCATAGTTTTCATAATGGCGCGGGTGTTAATGCTAACCTGAGAATACCGATAGGCGATCGTATTTTTTTGAATACTTTCGGACAATATTCGACAAACGACAATAAAGATAAAATCAATCCTTATTCCATGATGTATCCCACAACAAACTTCGGTGGATCGGTGGAATTTAAAGTTACCGATAAATGGGGAATCAATGCAGGAATGATTCGGGAATGGGAATTCGACCCGTGGAGAGGTAGCGGACGCTGGGTTAACCGCCCCTTTATTACGCCTGTGTTTTATTGATCCCCTCATAGCTAATAAGTATAAATCCTAATTTCACAGCGAAGGATGCAGATGCAACACTCTTAGCTTGTTCGTGTTTTTTAACAATGCGGCTGTAATGCTCCTGTTTTGTTCACATCTTTTAGGTAATTCAGATGTAATACTCTTAGTTTGTTTACATTTTTTAGCAATGCGGATGTAATACTCTTAGTTCGTTCACATTCTTTAAGCAGTGCGGATGTAATGCTTCTATTTCGTTCACATTCTTTAAGCAGTGTAAAGCTACAGCACTTCTACCGTACAAGAAATTGTATTCCCTTCGTCATCCACCGCTGT
>DAIOHI010000356.1:0-3312 GCA_036744815.1 Paludibacteraceae bacterium | reverse complement strand
TCTTTGAGCATTGCCACAATGGCTGCTTCGGTAAGGCTTTTGTCGTTAATAGTGTCCACATAAACATTCGAAATAGCAGACATTACATTGAGTATTTTTCGTTGTTGTAAGGACGAAAAACCTTGTGCCGATAGGGATGAAGCGATAAAACAGCAGAAAGCCAACAATAACAATCTCACAGGTTGAGTACTCATAAATAAATAGAATTTTACAATTTCTTTTTCTTCGGATTTTTTTCTCCCTTATTTTTGTGTCGATTTGATGCTTAACAAACGTCCTGTTTGCGGATCAATATCTATTTTAACGTTTCCGTCTTTCAACACATCATTGGATATTGATACGATCGGTCCGAACTGCGGTATATCGAAATCTCCCGAAAAGTATTCGTTTTTACCATCGGTAATTTTAATCTGCGACGAAGCGGGTTGTATCGTACGTAGGATGGTGGCTGACTTCGATTTTGAAGGCTGATCCGTTTGAGTAAATTGCAACGAAGTTGTCGTTATATTGATGTAATAAGGATAACCGCTGAGGTCGTTCGACGAAACAAGACCGCCGAGGGCCGACAAGCGAAATAGAATTTCGTTAGTTTTTGGGCTTTTCGGATCGTATTGAATAAGCTGAGTTTGTGTTTCGCTGACCGTTTTTCCGCTGAATAATTCCGTTAGCTGCTTTTCCTTTTTATCCATTTGACTCATCAAGGAAAGGAAAAGATCTCCGTCGGCAGGATAATTATCCACATCGCCGGCAAGAAAATTCAGTCTGTTGTCGCGGATGCGATATATTTGCTTTGCGGCTCCTTCCGCCAATTTCGCAACGGAACTTACCATCATATAATCTTCGCCCATAGGCAAAAGATCCGCTTCGGCTTTCGTTGCTTGTTGGATGTTTGCCAAAAGTGGCTGTTTGGGAGTTGGAGTTGTGCCTTCGTAATCTGTGTTTACTCCGCAGAGAATACCTTTTTCGTTGATGACAAAGTTGTGCATTGCTGTTTTTTTATCATTCAAGGAAGTCGTATAAGTGCGATTGATATCGGGAAATGATTCCGACCAAATTTTAATTCCTTTCAGCCTGTGAAATGTTCTGGCTTCTGTAATTACATCTTTTGTTGCTAAATATCGTTCCGAATACTGGTAAAAGCTGCCCGGAGTTTGTGTCGTTTTTTCTATTTCTACTTCGATAAACAAAACTGTTTTAGGTAAAGAATACACGAAAACATTGTCCACTTCGCTTGACTGAGCTACAGCTCCCATAAAAGTGGATGCGAAAACGAATAGAAGAATGATATTTTTCATTTGATTATAGCTTAATAATTATTGTATAGTAGCGAAATCAACCTTGAACAAAAAATAGATGCTGGATTTATTTTTTTGTTGATTTCTTCGTAGTTGCCGCTTTTTTTGTTTTTCCTTTCGCTTTAGGCTTATCGCTCGATTGCGCCTGCACCAATTCCATACATTTTTCGATAGTGAGCGTTACCGGATCTATAGATTTCGGTATTTTATAATTCGCTTTTTCGTAAGTGAAATAGGGTCCGAATCGTCCGTTCAAAACTTGGTATTCTTCGTTTTCACCCAAAGTTTTGATGATTTTATTTTTATCAGCCAATCGTTTGGCTTCAATTATTTCGACAGCACGTTCGGCACTCACTTCCATCGGATCATCACCTTTGGGTAATGAGTAGAAAGAAGAATCGTGACGAATGTAAGGTCCGAATCGTCCGATAGCTACAGTCATTACCTTTCCTTCGTAATCGCCCAATTGACGCGGAAGTTTAAATAATTCGAGCGCCTCTTCGAGCGTAATGCTTTCTATGGATTGATCGCGAAGGAGCGAAGCAAAAATTGGTTTTTCCTCTTCTTCCGAAGTGCCTATTTGAGCCAAAGGTCCATATCGTCCGATTTTTACCGAAAGCTGACGACCTGTTTTCGGGTCAACTCCTAAAATACGTTCTCCTACTTGACGTTCCGAATTTTTCATGGTATCTTCCACCATCGGATGAAATTCCTTATAGAATTTATCAATGGATTTTGTCCACTTAATATCGCCTTCGGCAATTCGGTCGAATTCTTTTTCTACATCAGCAGTAAAATTGTAGTTCAATATATTGGGGAAATATTCTGTCAAGAAGTCATTTACAACCATTCCTATGTCGGTTGGGAATAACTTATTTTTTTCAGCTCCTGTATTTTCCGCCAATGTCTGATCGCTTATTTTAGCATTCTTCAAACTCAGAATATTGTATTTCCGCTTTTCTGCCGGACGATCCGATTTTTCTACGTAAGAACGATTTTGAATGGTAGATATTGTTGGCGCATAAGTCGATGGACGTCCGATGCCGAGTTCTTCGAGCTTTCTAACCAAGCTTGCTTCGTTGTAGCGTGGAGGACGTTGCGAAAAAACTTCGCGTGCCGTAATCTCCTGCGACGACAATTTGCCGCCTTTTTTCATTGCGGGCAATGTAGCTTCGTCGGTCGATTCGTTTTCATCGTCGGTCGATTCTAAATATACTTTTAAGAAACCATCGAAAATAATTACTTCTCCGGTCGATAAAAATTCGTATTTGCTACCCGAAACATTGATGTGAATAATGGTTTTTTCCAATTCGGCATCAGCCATTTGCGACGCGATGGTTCGTTTCCAAATCAAGTCGTAAAGTCGTTTTTCCTGCGCTGTTCCATCTACCGAATGTTGATTCATGTAAGTCGGACGAATGGCTTCGTGCGCTTCTTGTGCGCCTTTCGTTTTGGTGGTAAATTTACGACGATAAACGTATTTTTCACCAGCCATGCTGATAATTTCTGCTTTCGATGTGTTCAAAGCCAAGTCGGAAAGATTTACCGAGTCGGTACGCATATAGGTTATTTTTCCCGATTCGTAAAGACCTTGAGCTACTCTCATGGTTTGCGAAACGGAGAAACCTAATTTACGCGAAGCTTCTTGTTGAAGTGTTGAAGTTGTAAAAGGCGGTGCCGGCGATTTTTTCGACGGCTTAGTGATAATATCCGCAATGTTGAATTCTGCTTTCGAGCAATGTTCCAAAAAAGCCTTGGCTTCGTCTTTTGTAGCAAAACGTTGTTGAAGTTCGGCTTTCAGCACAGCCGAAGCGCCGTTGGCATCTTGTCCTTCGAAAAGCGCGGAAACTTTGTAAGAAACATCGGGCGTAAATTGATTTATTTCACGTTCGCGCTCAACAATCAGGCGCACAGCAACGGACTGAACACGACCTGCCGAAAGTGAAGGGCGAACTTTACGCCACAATACTGGCGAGAGTTCGAAACCTACGATTCGGTCGAGTACGCGACGCGCCTG
>DAIOHI010000355.1:0-3314 GCA_036744815.1 Paludibacteraceae bacterium | reverse complement strand
CTTACTTGAAGTTCTTGTTCTTTTGCAGCGTAGCTTCCTGCAAGTTTGATGTTTAAATCATGGATTTGCTGCGGAATTATTTCATTCGAAGCATGAATCCGAATCTTTCCATCGCTAAGCGAAAAATATTGAAGCAAGACTTTCATCGAAAATTCGGAGGATGTTGTATCTTTCTTCTCTTCACTTTCCTTCAGAATGTGCATGATATTCCACGATGAATCCGGCAATTCTTCCAAATAAACATAAGGATTTTCGATGGAAATATTGTTTATAATAATATCTCCCCGAAGTAAAGGCATCAGTTTGTATTCAGCTCTTAAAGAAAAAACATAAAGTAAGGTGTCTTGTTCTTTACTTTTTAGGAGGATGTCGGTTAGCTGCAAATCATTGAAGAAGTTACCGCTCAATCCGCCAATCGAAACTTCGGCGTTAAGCGCGGCATTCGCTTGCTCTTCGGCAATACGCAGAATTTGCTTTTTCACAGGAGCTGTCTGGATGGCAATCAAAGCGATTACCAACAAGAGCAAAATGCCTGCAAAAAAACTCAGCAAAATGCGAATGATATATTTGAATACTTTCTTCATTCAATTCTAAAAAGCCTGTCCGACACTTAAAAAGAACTGTGGCGTTTTCTTCTCGTTATTTACCGGAAATCCTATATCGAGACGAATCGGTCCAATAGGCGTATCTACCCGAATGCCGCCACCTACAGCGCATGCAAATTCATCGAAGCGGTATTTATATGCATCCTGCCATACATTTCCCGCATCGACAAAAGCTGCTAAATCAATTTTCCAAAACACATGACGACGCACTTCGAAATTCGTTTCCATAATGCTTTTTCCTCCCATCGGTGTTCCATTGCTGCGTTTGGGACCTAAAGCTGAACGTGCCCAACCTCTGTTTGATATACTTCCTCCGGAGAAGAAACGATCTTCTATTGGAACAAAACCTGTCGGTTCGGATGAGTAGATTCCACCAAGCATTACACGTCCCGACAGTACAAATTTCTCTATCCTTTGATATTTGCGTATATCTAATTTCAACAATGAATAATCGAAATCGGAACCGAAAATATAGCCGTTAATTTTAGCGTTGAAGCTAATTCCCCAGCCTCTTGTCGGAGATATGGCTGGAAGCGCATTGCTGAATAAAATCGAAGTTGTAACGCCGGATTTGTTGTATAGTAGTTCTTCCTCCACTATATTGTATGTGTCTCTTCCAGTTGCTTGCAAATTAACCCTTTCGATGTAATAAGCATGCGATACGCTGATTTTATCCGTCACTTTATAGCTTACAGGAAAATGTATGCCTAAGAACTGAGCATTATATCCGGGTTCATTTTCTTGTTTTGCGTAAGGATTGACAGAAACGGAAAGTTTACTTTGCAGAAATTGAGGTTCCGTCCACACAAGTCCGGCGTAATAAGGCATTAAGTAAGAATGTTTCAGATGCAGGTTCAAACGGCTTGTGCCTCCGAAAAGTCCGCGGTAAGTGAGGTCGCCAAAAGCACGAAGACGGTCTTCTGTACCATATCCGACTCCAAACTTGCTACTCCATTTCGGCATTTCCTGAATAATGATATTAACCGGAATAGGAGTTTGCGGACTGCCTGCATTCGTTTGCGGCGTAACGGAAACAATACGGAAGAGTTGTAAATCGTAGAGTTTTTTTCGTGTAGCTTCAATTTCTTTCTTGCTGAATTTGTCACCTGAGGCGTAAGTTAGTTGTCGGCGGATAACTTTTTCTTTAATATGCTTATTGCCGGTGATGCTTGTTTCGCCTATGTGTGAAATCTCGTTAGGATTTATTTCGTAGGATATATTTACTTTGTTCGAATCTTGTTTCAGATTTAAATCGTAGTCGATTTTAGCATATACATAACCCGCATTGGCAAAGCGAGTGCCGATGTTTTCAATATCGCTGTAAAGATCGTTGTCGCGAAATCGGCTTCCGGCTTTTAGTGTCGAGTACTTTTTAATTCGCCGGCTTATCCTCTCTTCTTCCGACTCATCGGCAAGCGTTTTTATGTTAATCGAAATACTATCCGTAGTTATGGGTTCATTTTCTTTTATGCTGATCAGTATATTAACTCGTTGCTTTTTATCATTCATTATTAATGAATCCAAATGAATTTCCGCGTGTAGAAAACCTTCAGTCTGATAAAAAGCCTTTATGCGGGCGAGGTCGCTTTCCATAAACTCTTGGTTGTAGAGTGCTACTTCTTTTTTTTGCAGGCGTTGTAGAAAACTGGTTTCGTAGATCGCCGTTTGTTCTATTAATTCCGATTTCGAGAAGCTTTTATTTCCTTTAAATTTAATTTTTCGGATCTCGTAGTTGTTTTGAGAAGTAGCAGAAAAGATGTTCACAAGGCATAGCAAGAGAGCTGCAAATAGAATTTGCAAATCCTGCCACAACCATCTTTTCTTCTTTGTTCGCATCTGTTTTCTCTGCTGATTTGGTTTGATTAATTAACAAATATACAGCTAATTTGGTTTTCTGCAAGCAGCACTTTTGTTTTTCGGAGCTTAGATATATAAAATAAGCAAAGCTGCAATGATAAATTGCAGCTTTGCTTTATAAAGGTTGTAGTTTCAAGCTTTACAGCTTAAAACTAATATTGCTTCAATTGCGATTCGATTTCGTTACTAACCAATTTTGCAAATTCTTCCGCTTTCATCGAACCTTTATCGCCTTCACCTTGACGGCGAACTGACACTTCTCCGTTCTCGGCTTCTTTCTCACCAACGATAAGCATGTAAGGAATACGTTTCAATTCGTTGTCGCGAATTTTGCGTCCGATTTTCTCATTGCGGTCGTCAACCGTTACGCGGATATCCTGTGCATTCAGCTCTTTACCTATTTCGTAAGCATAATCGTTGAATTTTTCGCTGATAGGAAGAATTACCACTTGATCAGGTGTTAGCCACAAAGGAAATTTACCTGCTGTATGTTCGATCAATACGGCTACGAAACGTTCCATAGAACCGAAAGGTGCACGGTGAATCATAATTGGGCGGTGCTTTTGGTTGTCCTCGCCAGTATATTCCAGATCGAAGCGTTCGGGCAGGTTGTAGTCCACCTGAATAGTTCCCAACTGCCAACGACGACCGATCGCATCTTTAACCATAAAGTCGAGCTTTGGACCATAGAAAGCAGCTTCGCCCAACTCAACGCGGGCTTTCAAACCTTTTTCCTGACAAACTTCGATAATGGCGTTTTCGGCTTTCTCCCAGTTTTCGTCCGAACCGATGTATTTTTCTTTATTATTCGGATCGCGGAGCGAAATTTGCGCTTCGAAGTTCTCGAAATCC
>DAIOHI010000354.1:0-3316 GCA_036744815.1 Paludibacteraceae bacterium | reverse complement strand
AAGCACAAAAAATTGCATTGAAAGTACGATATTAATTAAAGTTTAACTATAAAAAGAAAAAACTATGGAATCTAAGTATTTAAGAAGTATTGAACTGCTAAACAAAGCAGTTGCAGAAGAAAACACTGCCTCATTGCAGTATATGCTGTTCCATTTTATTTGCGAAGATAAAGGTTACAGACCTCTTGCTTTGTATTTTAAAAAGACAGCTATCGAAGAAATGAGACATGTTGAGACATTAGCGGAACGCATTCTATTTCTTGGCGGAGAAGTAAAAATGACTTTAGGAAAAACGGTTAAAAACTTTGACAAGGTAGAAGAAATGCTTAACTACGCTCGTCAACTTGAGGTTCAAACTATTGATAATTACAGCGCATGGTCGAAGGAAACCGGAAATTTGGGCGATGTAGCCACTCATAAAATGTTTCAGGACTTAGTGGTTGAGGAAGAGGAACACATGGATCAGTTCCGTCTCGAAATGGAAAACGTTCAAGAATTAGGTGAAAAATATCTTGCTTTGCAGGTTGTTGATAACTTGAAACATAAGTAACCTTTTATCAAAACATTTGCGTTTCTCTCACATATTTGTGAAGATAAAAATAGCCTAGGAAATTTCTTAGGCTATTTTTATTTTATAAAGATTATATTTAAAATATCTTGTAAGTCAATGTAAAAGATAATTGAGGCCAAAATTTCATAAGCGATAGAGCTAACATCATTTGATCGTTCTCTCCTGCAATAGAAGTATCCAAATCGTCAATATCAAAATAAGTTCCCTCCACATAAGAGCTCTTAAATTTAGGACTTCCTTGGTAAATTGCACCGATATCGAATCGGAAGCTCAAATTGCTATTCTCAGAAAGCGTATTTCCGAATCCAAGACCTAAATATGGTTTTACAACATTTCCAATTAAAATATCGCCAGAAAAATCACCATTAGCCTCTGGATTTACTTTTACTCCAATATATTGGAATTTATCATCTGCATTTCCGTTAATACCAACTTTATTTTGTCCTAAATAAAAACCTCCTGTAATTGAAATAGGGACTCTGGGTGCCGGATAAAAATCGGCTAAAACGCTTCCATTCAAGAAGCTAAATTTCGCATCATATATCTCACCATCAACTGTTCCCGTAGCCATAGGATCAGTCTGACTATCACCGCTAAAAGCTTCGTTTATAGAGTAATTATATCCCATGTAGTTAAGTCCCACACGGGCTTTTAGGAAAGGAAGCGGGGAAATACTCACTTGAACTCCGGGACCGTATAAACCTAGGTTTAATCCTGCGCCTAGTGAAATTTGAGCTTGCAATGAAGCAGAAAACAGAAAGATAGAAATAAATAAAATACTCAAAATAACCTTTTTCATACAAATAATATTGTTTTAATAATTGAATTTACATTGTTTTTATATAGATTATCATTGAATCAAATACTATGCCAAAGGTTTTTAAGCCTTACTTATCAGCAAAATACGGAAAAACTGATTATATTTGCAATCAATTAAAATTAAACGCGCAAACTCATGTCTTATATTTTTATTGCGATTATTGTTATAATTATCATTGATTACGCTCTTGAGCGTTATTTGGCTTATCTCAACATACAATCTTCTAAAAAAAACTTGCCCAATCTGCTTTCAGATATCTACGACGCCGATAAATATACTCAACAGCAAGAGTATTTTAGAATAAATTCTCGCTTTGGAATGCTTACAAGCACTTTTAGCGTTGTTCTTTTGTTGTTGATGTTATTACTCGGAGGCTTTTCTTGGCTCGATACTATCATACGGATTTATCTTCATAATGAAATGATGATTTCACTCGTTTTCTTCGGGCTTATTTTCATTATTTCCGATCTATTAACTACGCCTTTCGATTACTATGATACTTTCGTTATCGAGCAACGATTTGATTTTAATAAAGTCACTCCCAAATTGTTTTTTATTGATAAGCTTAAAGGCTATGGACTTACGATTATCATCGGAGGTGGATTGCTTGCTCTTATTTACTGGATTTACTCGATGACATCGGATTATTTTTGGTTATTAGCATGGTCTATTGTAACAATTTTCAGTTTGTTTATGAGTATGTTTTATTCGGAATTAATTGTTCCATTATTTAATAAGCAAACTCCCTTGGAATCGGGCGAATTGAGGGATAAAATTGAAGAATTTGCGAATAAAGCCGGATTTAAACTTAGTAACATTTACATTATTGATGGTTCAAAGCGTTCGACCAAAGCAAATGCATATTTTACTGGGCTAGGAGGGAAGAAGCGTATTGTACTATATGATACTTTGATGGATAAGCTTACTGCCGATGAAATTGTTGCTGTTCTTGCCCATGAAATCGGACATTATAAACACAAGCATGTATTGAAAAATTATATTTTTTCACTTCCTGGCACATTATTAATGTTTTTCTTGTTGGGCATTATACTGAAAAATGATGTCTTTGCTCAAGCATTGGGACTTCAATCGGCTTCGTTTCATATTAACTTATTAGTATTTGGGATGTTATTCACGCCAATATCGATAATAACGGGCTTAATTTCGAATATCTTGTCGCGAAAATATGAGTATCAAGCCGATGGATACGCTAATTCTTTCGGTTATGGTAATTTGTTGATATCAGGATTGAAAAAGTTGTCGGCTACATCATTAAGCAACTTGATGCCACATTCGCTCTATGTATTCTTTCATTATTCGCATCCAACTCTTTACCAAAGAATTATTGCTATAAATAATTGTAATAAAAAGAATTAAACTTATTATCTTAATCTTTTATTTAATCATAAATATCATATATGTTGTTAGGAATTATGGGCGCAATGCCCGAAGAAATCGATAAAATTATTTCCAAAATTAGTAATAGAGAGATTGTAGAGCGTGGTGGACGTTTATATTATCGTGGAGATTTGTACGGACAATCTGTTGTTGCTGTTTTTTCACGCTGGGGTAAGGTTGCGGCAGCTAGTACAGCGACTAATTTAATTTTGGAATTTGCTGTTGATCGAATTATATTCACAGGCATTGCAGGAGCTATCTCTCCGGAACTTAATGTGGGTGATATCGTTATCGGACAACGTTTTTTTCAACACGATATGGATGCCAGACCGCTTATGAGGCGCTTTGAAATTCCGCTGACAGGTAAAACTTCATTCGAAACTTCTGAGCAAAATATAGCACAAATGTCTCAAGCTATTCACAATTTTTTGAAAAACAATAAAGAATTTAGAAAGGCATTGGCAGATTATGATATTAAAAACTTAAAAATGCTTACTGGAGATATTGCTAGTGGCGATTTGTTTGTT
>DAIOHI010000353.1:0-3331 GCA_036744815.1 Paludibacteraceae bacterium | reverse complement strand
TGTTTAATAAATCCGAAGAATTTATGTCGAAACTCTTTTCGCTAACTTAACTGCTTTATAGCACAAGTGAGGGACTTGTGGATTGCAAACTTTAAGGATACCGATTTAATATTCTTTCTATTATTTATTGGCAGATAGGGTTGTCCGAAAAATTGGACAACCCTGTGTATTTTTATATTATTAGCATCTGCAGTTGAATTGCTTCAACTGGCTTAGCATTATTCATTAGAACTTGGCGCCGTTACGTCTTCGTAATGCACTTCTTCGAAAGAAACTACAAATTCCACACGACGATTTTTAGCTTTTCCGGCTGCCGTAGTGTTGCTTGCTACCGGAACTGTAGGACCAAATCCTTTTGAAGTCATTCGCTTTTCATCAACACCTTTTTTGATCAGATAATCGCGTACCGAAGCAGCTCTTTCTTCCGAAAGTTTCATGTTCGCGTCTTCCTTCCCAACATTGTCGGTATGCCCCTGTATTTCCACTTTGTAAGTCGGATTTTCGTCCAATACTTTTGCAATCTGATCCAAAATAGCGAAAGAACTTGATTTAATAGATGATTTTCCGGTATCGAATTGAATTCCTTGCAAGGCTTTTTGGAAAAGCGATCTGATTTCGCGCTTCAATTCGGGACATCCATTATTAGAAGCTAAACCTGCTATTGTCGGACATCTATCAATATAATCGGGCACGCCATCGCCATCCGTATCTTTCGGACAGCCGTTTTCGTAAACCATAGCTCGGGCTTCTTTCGGAGTATCGGGACATTTGTCCAAATAGTCGGGAACTCCGTCGCCATCGCTGTCAATCGGGCAACCATTCTCATCAACATCACCATGTGCTATCGCGGGTGTATCGGGACATTTATCCAAATAATCGGGCACGCCGTCGCCATCGCTGTCTTTTATGCAACCATCTTCATCAACGTGTTTAGCCGCGTAGTTCGGAGTATCGGGACATTTATCCAAATGATCCGGCACGCCGTCGCCATCACTATCTTTCACACAGCCGTAAGAATCAACAGGCAATCCCTGCGGAGTATCCGGACATCTATCCCAATAATCGGGCACGCCATCGCCATCTGTATCTTTCGGACATCCATTCTCGTCAACAAAACCTCGAGCTCTATCCGGCGAATCAGGACATTTGTCCAAATAATCGGGAACTCCGTCACCATCGCTGTCAACCGGACATCCGTCGTTGTCGGTCGTTCCATGGGCTTCTGCCGGAGTGTCGGGGCATTTATCCAAATAATCGGGAACTCCATCGCCGTCGCTATCGACCGGGCAACCGAATTTATCTACAATTACCCCCGGTGGAGTATCCGGACATTTATCTTTTCCGTCACGAACACCGTCTTTATCTTTGTCTTTATTATTTCCGATAACAATACTTACTCCAAAGCTAAAATTAACTCCTGCCGTGTTATAAGGCACCGGAATTGCCACCGTATTGGGCGATTCACCCACTTTCAGGCTTGCATAACGCAAAGGAATGTAGTCGGTAGCAAAAAACCAATTTAAGAAACCCGAACGCAAGCTGATGCCCGCTCCTAAATTACTGAAACGACCATTTAATATAGAATAAGATAGTGAAGCGTTAAACCAATCAGCCGGACGCCCATTAAGAGCAGCTGTCAATTCTTCATAAAGTCTTCCGTTCTGAAAATGTGTCCGAGAAAGTAATCCGACGGTTAATTTGTTGCTCAAAACACCGTACTCGGCACTTAAATTCAGTTTTGGACTTATGTAAGAAGAATAAGCTCCGGTAGAAGTTCCGGTTTTTACCGACTTTTTCAAAGCTGCCAAAAGCGTATCTCCAAGTTGATCGAATACAAGACCGTCTTCACTCGAATAATTTACACCTTCAAAAGTATAATCAACCGATGCACTGATGTCTTGATTGTTCTTGTTCCAACGAATAAAACCAAGATCTGTAATAGCCACGGCTAATTTCAGTTCCTGAAAAGGAGAATAAGCAGCTCCTAAATCAATAGCTCCACCCAAACCTGCGGGACGCAAATAACTGCCCAAGTCCGTCGGAGATTCTGCTTTAATATCTTCGAAATTATCACCGACAGTAAGCACAGCGGGACTCGAAACGCGCAAAGCCCCGTTTCCGCTCAATCTCCATTCCTCAATACCGGTGTGAAGATCCAGATTATCGAATTTCGCCGAAACGTTGGCTATACCATACAAAAACTTTAGCTTTCCCCCGAATGACCATTTTTCCATTTGGTAAGAATATCCAAGCGCGGCTTCTAAATAAGCATTTGCACTCGCGTTTAGTTGTTGTAAATCGTAGATATTCGTAAATTGGTTATTTTCTATATCGGCAGGAGTTCCGAAAAGAGCTAACTTGAAAAAATCCTTCGGCAAAGCCATAAGAGCATCTTGCTTGGCTGTAATAGAAAAAGTCCAATAGGCTTTTTCTACACGAAATCCAAAATTCAATATATTAGTCTCAAAACCTTCTAATATTCTCGGAGAAGAAGCCAAATTATTATAGAAATTCAGTTTATTTTCGTGAGTATTCAGAAACATACCCGTCCCACCATTTTGCTTAAAGTAAATATCTTTCAGAGTAACAGGTAAGCCCAAACTAATACTTGTATAGCCAAGCGGAGTAAGACTCAAATACATATTGCTCAATGGCTGAAATGCCGGATTGAAACTATGTCGCAGTGGAACATTATCCAAAAAATACAATGTATTTGTCTGTTGTGCAAAAGCCGGAGTCATCGCTAAGATCAACAAAGCAAACAATGCTTTCTTAATATTTCGTATTTTCATAAAATTCTTCATTGGATGTTTTTTGAATAATTAATTATTTTCATCGCTGTTAAAATCATCAGTAGTAATATCTGCTTTGAGATACAATCCCGCTTTAATTTTTATTCCATCTTTAGGTGTGAAATGGATTTCTTCATCCGGACTTTTACGATCTACTGTAACAGTATATTTTATCGTTCTCAATTTTTGTAAATCATCGTAACTGTTTTTCCCAATACCAATTTTCAATATTTGCTCTTTGAACCCGATTGCTGTTCCATCTTCAATATTTACTGGAGGAGCATCAATAGTAGCCTGTCCCGAAGCACCTCCCATTGAAAGAGGCTGATCATTTTCATCGTAAAAACCATTGATTTTAAAGTTGAAACGCGCGGGCAATCCGTTGTGGATGTTCAACACAAGCAAGAGAGTATCTATTTTAGCTTCTTCGGGCAAAGACTCGGATACATTAATATCCACCAATTCGCCACTATAAGTCAATACGCTTCCCTTTTGGAAATGGAAAGGTATTTCCGCTTTTACTTTTAACTTCATTTTTG
>DAIOHI010000352.1:0-3352 GCA_036744815.1 Paludibacteraceae bacterium | reverse complement strand
AAACTTGCGAAATAAATTTGGATATGACTGTCGAAGAAGCGCATAACTTCGTTCGCGGACTTTCGCCTTATCCGGCGGCTTGGCTCGAAATGCAGTTTCCAGGTCAAACAGAGAAAGTCATTTTAAAAATATTTGAAACGGAAGCGGAAATAGTTTCTCACGATTATCCTGTCGGAGCTGTGTTGACCGATGAAAGAAAATCGGCTAAAATAGCTTTGAAAAATGGTTTTTTGATATTGAAATCAGTGCAAGCACCGAATAAAAAACGGATGGAAATAGGGGAGTTGCTGAGAGGAATGAGATGGGAATAGAAACAAATCAGAAACTTTAGATAAAGAATTTCCACAAATTACACGAATCTTCACTAATTGTTTTTTAGTATTAATTTGTGTAATCTGTGGATTTATATTCTTGTATTAATAGCCACGAATCGCTTCAATGCCAGGCAATACACGTCCTTCGATAGCTTCGAGCAAAGCGCCGCCGCCGGTAGAAACATAAGAAACGCCATCAGCCAAGCCAAATTTATTGACACAAGCTACCGAATCGCCTCCTCCAACAAGTGAGAAAGCTCCGTTTTTAGTTGCTTCAACAATCGCTTCGCCTACAGCGCGTGAACCGCTTGTGAAATTATCAAATTCGAATACACCCGTTGGTCCGTTCCAAAGAATTGTTTTTGAGTTTTTGATTACATCTGCAAAAATCTCTTCGGTTTTTGGACCAATATCCAAGCCTTCCCATCCATCAGGAATTTCGCCAACCGGAACGAATTGTGTTTTTGCATCGTTACTGAAGCTATCGGCAATTTTAGCATCAACCGCTAATACCATATTCACGCCGTTTTTCTTTGCTTTATCCAATAGTTCGAGAGCCAAATCTAATTTGTCGTTTTCGCAGATAGAATCACCAATTTTTCCGCCAAGAGCTTTCGTGAAAGTATAAGTCATACCGCCTGCAATAATCAGATTGTCAACTTTAGTCAATAAGTTTTCGATGATTTCGATTTTCGACGAAACTTTTGATCCTCCCATAATTGCAGTGAAAGGACGAACCGTGTCTGCCATTATTTTTTGTACGGCGTCCACTTCTTTTTCCATCAAATAACCGAACATTTTATTGCTTTCATCAAAATATTTAGCGATTAAAGCGGTAGAAGCGTGAGCGCGGTGAGCCGTTCCGAAAGCGTCGTTCACATAACAATCGGCGTATGAAGCCAATTTTTTCGTGAATTCTTTTTGACTTTCTTTTACCACTTTTTTAGCAGCGGCTTTTTCTTCGTCGCTGGCATTTTCAGCCAATCCGCGAGCTTTTCCTTCTTCTTCGGCGTAGAAACGTAAATTTTCAAGCAATAATGCTTCGCCCGTTTTCAATGAAGCAGCAAGTTGAGCAGCTTCTTCGCTGGCACAATCGGGGGCAAATTTCACATCAACGCCCAATAGTCTCGAAACATGAGCCAAGATTTGTTTCAACGAATATTTTATGTCCGGGTTTTTCTTCGGACGTCCCATGTGTGAAGCGATAATGAGGCTGCCTCCGTCGTTCAGAATTTTCTTCAACGTAGGCAATGCCGCACGGATACGTGTGTCGTCAGTAATGTTGCCGTTTTCATCCAAAGGCACATTGAAATCCACACGAACAAAAGCTTTTTTGCCTGCAAAATTAAATTTGTCGATTGTTTGCATAATAATTATATATTTGATAGTTTGATAATTAAAATCTACTTTTAGTTTCTAAAAAAGCAAGGACAAAGATACAAAAAATGTAAGAAAAATTAGCTTGAAAAATGAAAACATCAAAACAAAAGGAAATATTCTTAAGTAGAATTGAAGTCTCTTTTCTCTGTTTAATTCATAATATAGATTCTTATATAAAAAGTCCGCAATTATTGTAATTTTAATAATATCATAGCCATGTATATGTGAATGAATAGACAATGAAAAAGTTTAGCATAACTTTTGATGGACGTATGACTGAAAAGGCAAAATAAAAAACAAAAGGGGCAAGCTTATTGATAAAAAGAAATTTACATTTGTCCGAAATAATTTTAACACACAATTATCAATGCGAAATTTTAATACCATACTGATTGTCTTGTTAGCTATATTATGCAGTTGCTGTTCAGCAAAGAAGAATTTGAATAATAGATGCATCGAGGCAAATAATGCTTTTTTTCATCAAGATACGATTAAAATGACCTTAAGAAAGATTGCTGATTGGCAGTTGGCAAATTTTAATTATAGCACAACAAAAAATCTCCATGATAATGGAGTTGATTCATGGACTAATGCCACGTTTTATTTAGGCTTGGTAGAATGGGCTAAAACAGACAATAATAATCCTGTTTATCTCCGTTGGCTTGATAATATAGGTCGAAGCACAGAATGGACATTACCAAGTAATTTTATCGATTTACCTGCATATCAGCTATATCATGCTGATGAGTTTTGTGTTGCGCAATCATATATAGGAATGTACAATATATATGAAGATACAATTATGATTAAATCTGCGAAAGAGAGAATAGATTGGGTTATGAATAATCTTCCTAATGCAGATATGTTTTATAAGAACAAACAGTCATGGACGTGGTGTGATGCCCTTTTTATGGTGCCTCAAGTATATGCGTCAATGGCTCAAATTGAAAATAATGAAGACTATCTTCGTTTTATGGATCAGGAATTTAAAAAAACATATAATTATTTATTTGACGAAGAAAATCAACTCTTTTTCAGAGATGGAAGTTACTTTGACAAGAAAGAAAATAATGGTGAAAAAGTATTTTGGGGCAGAGGCAATGGCTGGGTTGCAGCAGGCTTAGTGAATTTGCTTAAAATTTTACCAGAAGATTCTTCCTATCGTCTTTTTTACGAAAAGTTATTCGTCGATTTTGTTAATAAGCTAGTTTCTCTGCAAGACGAATCGGGTTTTTGGCATGCCAGTTTATTAGATCCGGAGAGTTATCCGGCACCGGAAACAAGCGCAACAGCTTTGATAACTTATGCCATTGCTTATGGTATAAATAGTGGATTGTTGACTGGCACTGAATATTGTGCTCCTTTAGAAAAATCGTGGACAGCCTTGATGTCTATAGTGGATGATGATGGGAAATTAGGTTGGGTACAACCTATTGGAGCCGATCCGAAAAAAGTAACAGCAGATATGACTGCAACATATGGTGTTGGTGCGTTTTTATTAGCTGGCAATGAGATTTTTCAAATGGAAAATTAATGCGTTTTTTAATCAACAATATCTCTAAGTTGATAGATTAGAAGAAGATATTGTCTAAAGAGGATTTTGAAAATTTTATAAAATAGTATTTGTATTGAGATGTACGATTTCAACCCATATGCAT
>DAIOHI010000351.1:0-3356 GCA_036744815.1 Paludibacteraceae bacterium | reverse complement strand
GCGAAAAAAAATCTTAAATGAGAAAAATCATTGCAATATTATTTGTTTCTTTTGCTTCGGTTTGTTTACTATTCTCTCAAACTTATGAAAGTGCGATTAAAATAATAAGAGAAGAAGGAGTAACAAAAGAAATGCATTATTGTAAGACAACTTTTTTTGCCGAATGTATTGACTATTGTGATTACCACTTGATTTTTGAGTTGACGGACGGATACGGACTCCCTCGCGCTATTCGTTCATTTGTTGTCAGTTCGGGAAAAGAAGAACTTTACGAATCTAATTGCGAATATAGCTTGATCTTTAGATTTTACAGAGGAAATTTGCACAAAAAACCCAAATTTGACTTTGCATACTGTTTACCTGTTGCCAAAAATCAAACAACATCGATTGAAGTATTAAAAAGCTATGGATATCAAATGTCTTTTAAACTTCCTTCTGATACTATTTATGCTTGTCGAGATGGTATTGTTTGCAATGATAATTTATCGGATGACACCACAGAAGGTTATAGTGCTTTCAACAGAAGTCGCTGGCTATCCCAAATCACTATTTATCATGATGATGGAAGTTTTGGACAGTACACTTTTCAAGGAGAACCTTTAATTTATCCGGGAGAAAATATAAAAATGGGAATGCCTATCGCTGTAATTAAAGAAAATTTAAAATCAGTAATGTTCTCGGTGTATTATTTAGATGAGAGTAAAGTTAAAAACAAAGAGAGCGAAAGTAAACATAGTTATCTTCAACCATTTTTTCAAACTCATCATTTAGAAAAAACACATTTAGAATCTAATAAATCTTATATTTGCGAGCTAAATGATGAAATGCAAATGCAAGATATGAACAAACGAGAAAAGAATAAATTTTTGAAGAACAAATTAAAAAGATAAACTCATAATATAAACATGAAACGAGACCAACAAATTTTCGACATTATGGCGCGTGAGAAACAACGCCAGATGAAAGGCATCGAACTGATTGCCTCAGAAAACTTCGTAAGCGAACAAGTAATGGAAGCCATGGGCTCCGTATTGACCAACAAATACGCCGAAGGTTATCCCGGCAAACGCTATTACGGAGGATGCGAAGTAGTGGACGAAAGCGAGCAAATAGCCATCGACCGCCTGAAAGAAATTTTTGGTGCCGAATGGGCAAACGTGCAACCACACTCAGGCGCACAAGCCAACGCTGCCGTATTCCTTGCCTGCCTCAATCCGGGCGACAAATTTTTAGGTCTGAATTTAGCGCATGGCGGACACCTTTCGCACGGTTCGCCGGTAAACAGTTCGGGTATTCTCTATCAAGCACTCGAATATAATGTTCGTCAAGATACCGGATATGTGGACTACGACCAGATGGAGGAAGTCGCCCTGCGTGAGCGTCCGAAACTGATTATCGGTGGCGGATCGGCATATTGCCGCGAGTGGGATTACAAACGCATGCGCGCTTTGGCTGATAAAATCGGAGCTATCTTTATGGTCGATATGGCGCACCCTGCCGGACTCATCGCTGCCGGACTGCTCGAAAACCCGGTAAAACATGCTCATATCGTAACATCTACAACACATAAAACATTGCGTGGACCACGTGGCGGAGTTATCCTTGTAGGTAAAGATTTCCCCAACCCTTGGGGTAAAACCACTCCGAAAGGCGAAATAAAAATGATGTCTGCCCTACTCGACTCTGCGGTTTTCCCCGGAATACAAGGCGGTCCGCTCGAACACGTTATTGCAGCGAAAGCCGTTTCTTTCGGCGAATGCTTGCAACCCGAATACAAGGAATATCAAGCGCAAGTAAAGAAAAACGCTGCTGCTTTGGCAAAAGCGTTAATCGCTCGCGGCTTCGACATTGTTTCGGGCGGCACAGACAATCACTTGATGTTGGTCGACCTACGTTCGAAATATCCTGATTTAACAGGAAAGGTAGCAGAAAACACTTTGGTAAAAGCCGATATTACGGTAAACAAAAACATGGTTCCTTTCGACAGCCGTTCAGCCTTCCAAACATCGGGTATTCGCTTGGGTACGCCCGCCATCACAACACGCGGTGCAAAAGAAGATTTGATGGAAGAAATTGCCGAGCTTATCGAAACCGTTCTTTCCAATGTTGATAACGATGCGGTAATTAAATCGGTAAAAGAACGAGTAAACAAAACAATGGAGAAATATCCGCTGTTTGGGTATTAAGAAGGAGAAGCCCCTCCAAACCTCCTCAAGAGGGAGGCTTACAACATGACAAAAAAGACACAAGAACACAACAACAATCTTAGCCCCTCTTTGGGAGGGGCTGGGGAGGCTATTTTTGAACTCTCTGAACATACTGATACAACTATTTTTTACGGCATAAACAACGTAAATATCCAGTTGTTGAAAAATCTGCATCCTAATTTACGCCTTATGGCTCGGGGACACGTAATTAAGACGATAGGAAGCAAGGATGAAATAGAAAAGTTTAATCAAATACTGACTAAGCTCGAAGATTTTTCAAAAACAAATAATTCTTTGACCGAAGAAAACATCATCGAAATCGTCAAAGGTAATGCACCTGTTGAGATTAAATTCGACAATCTGATTTTACACGGAGTTAATGGAAAATCCATTATGGCTCGCACCAAAAACCAACAGAAGTTGGTAAAGGATTTCGAAACAAACGATTTACTCTTTGCTATCGGTCCCGCTGGTTCGGGAAAAACTTATACAGCAATTGCTCTGGCGGTTCGTTCGCTAAAGAATAAAGAAATCAAAAAAATAATCCTCAGCCGTCCGGCAGTGGAAGCCGGCGAAAAGCTTGGTTTTCTTCCCGGTGATATGAAGGAAAAAATCGATCCTTATCTGCAACCGCTTTACGACGCCTTGCAGGATATGATTACTCCTTTGAAGCTACGCGAATACATGGAAAACGGAACAATACAAATTGCGCCTTTAGCTTTTATGCGCGGTCGCACACTGAGCGATGCCGTTGTGATTCTCGATGAAGCACAGAACACAACAACGCAACAAATAAAGATGTTCCTTACCCGTATGGGACTCAATGCTAAAATGATTATCACAGGCGACATGACGCAAATCGACCTGCCCATGCAACAAAAATCGGGTTTAATTGATGCATTGGAAGTACTCAGAAATGTAAAAGGCATTGCCAAAATAGAATTTGATAAAAGCGATATCGTTCGGCATAAATTAGTACAACGAATTGTGGAAGCCTACGAAAAGCGAGAAACAAAAAAGCTACTTAAATCTCCCGATGAGCTTTTAAAGACGCAGAAATAAAGAAATATAAACCAAGCAATAACAATTCAAATTATGAACGCTTTAACAAAAACAGACTTTCTTTTCGACAGACAAACGAATGTATAT
>DAIOHI010000350.1:2357-3370 GCA_036744815.1 Paludibacteraceae bacterium | reverse complement strand
TTCCGTTATAATTTATTACCGGCATTGGCGCGCAATGATACCAGCCATTAAATAATAATCCATTTGTAGCGTTAGTCGGCTCCGTCCATGTTACACCATCATCCAAGGATTTGAAAATAACAATATTGCCGTATTCTGTACCATTTACCCTCACACCAAGCAAATATACTTCGTTGTTTCTTCTGAAAATAGTTGCCCATTTCAAATCCATGATATTTGATATCCGTGTCCATGATTGTCCTTTATCTGTTGATTTATAAACAAAGGATTCGGTACGCGTTCCAAAATAATCGTGTGATGCAAGATATGTTCCATCTTCCAAAACGACAATACTCGGCGAACCGATATATTTTTTTGACGAAGCTTTTGAATTATGAATTACGACCCCTGGAGGAGCTGTGAAATTTTGTAAAATGTTATAAGTTATAGTTGAAGAAGACAAAAGTAACACACCTTGCCATCCGGTCACATTTATTGCAAATTGATCATTTTTTGCAAAATTCTTTTTATAAATGGAAAAAACGGTATTATTCGGATCATTATATCCAAACTCTAAACCATCGACTTCTGCCCATCCATTAGCGACAGGATTATAGCTCAAGTCTTCGCTCGAAACCGCAATATACACGTCGCCTGCTTCAATTACTGTAACGGTCAACTTTGGAGGAGTACCTCCATTATAGCGAGTAATATTTAATCCTTTTAATTCGGATTTAACCGAGTTGAACACATAGGAACGATTGGCATAAGCAACACTTCCATTATCCAAAACTGAAATTTCCATCCAACCTAATGCTGCAATAGAGACCTTCGCTGTAGTAATACTTTGAGAAACACTTTCGACAATAGCCGGAGCAATGATTAGAGCACCACTAAAAGTTGCCGGCTGTACAATATTAATCCAATTTCCGGCAACACACGCCTTTTTGTAAACTGAAAAAACCTGATTTATAGGTTAAGGCCCTTATAACAACGCTCTAGTTGAAGATATCATCCGGAAGAGTTTATCTTTT
>DAIOHI010000350.1:963-2347 GCA_036744815.1 Paludibacteraceae bacterium | reverse complement strand
AAAATCTGATTTATATTACTTCCAAATGGAATGGCTAAAGAAGATACTAGCTCCCATGAATTATCCACTGCCCATTGCGCACACACCGATGGCTTTTCCTGATCTTCTACCATAGCATAAACATATCCGTCGGCATTTGGTTTTACCTGAAAAATGGGGAGCGGACCAGGTAAATAAGAAGAACTTGCATTTATTTTGGTATATTTCCAGCCCGTATATTCCGACGGAATGCTACCAAAAGTCATGTTGCTACGATTGGAGAAAGGATATTTACCTTGAGTCAAAGATTCTATGACAAAGTTTTCTCCTTTTATTTCAAGAGAAGTTACCTCTCCTCTCATCACATAAGAAAAAAAACAGAAAAGACTTAAAAATAGAAATCGTGTTTTCATTTATAAAATAATTTAATTGTTAACAATTTATTTCTAATAGCTATAATCAATTATATTTCTCCGTTTGTTAATTCTCTTATAAGAGAATTAACAAAACGAGTTAAAAAACTTCCTTTATTTTTGAATTATCTTTTTATGATTTTAAATACTTCGCGAGTATTTATTCTTACGAAATAGATTCCTTTATCTAATGGACTTACATTTATATCTGCCTTATAAATGTTCTTTTCATATTGTTCTTCGAGTCGTTTTTGTCCCGATAATGAATATATTTCTACGGATGCTAGTTTTTCATTTTCAGAATTAATATGCAACACATCAAAAACAGGATTGGGAAATAAACTGAATTGAGAAGCCGCTTTAACATCATCAACACTCGTTCGCTCACTTTCTAAGTCTATAACCATCCATGCAGCTTGTTCTTTTTCGCCAAATGTAGGACTTCCGCCTTTCGACAATTCCCTCTGACGAAATATTTTAACACCTGTATTTGTAAGTTGAGTATATCGCAAAGTGGAAACAATTGTATCGGATGTAGTTTGCATGTAAGCGAAAAAAAGTGGATCTTCCAATGTCTCTCCAAAATTGACAAGAGAAGGTGAATGTATCGTTCCAACAGCAGATTCATCGGTAAGTCCTACTCGTATCTTTTTTCCGTTAACACTTCCTGTTCCAGGAGTCAAAGCAACATAATTAACTATTTCTACAGAGACAGTCGGATTAATATCTCTTTGAGCAAGCTCTTTCTGAATAAGAACTTCGAAGCCTTTATTCGTCACATTACGAATTCTTAAAGCCGTTGCAGTCGTATTTCGAGTTGAAGCTTGTGTAACAAATACGGCAGGAATTACATCAAAAGCCGTTGGAAAAGTAACAGAGACCCAATTGCGTCCTACATTTTTCACAGAATTTGCTTGTGCCTTAATTCCGTTCAAATCATGTGTTCCTGTAGGAAGTGTCAGATAAGCAATATCTTCTTCTTTAAAAACAGG
>DAIOHI010000350.1:0-953 GCA_036744815.1 Paludibacteraceae bacterium | reverse complement strand
TTCCCAAATACTCCCAGGTTTTTAACTGGAACATAAATGAATTTGTAGATATAGAGCGTACCCGTTGCGTAAAAGGTATTGAAGCGTTTGAGTTTGATGTAGGTCCGAATATAACGATCGGTGCTTCAGCATAAGAAGTATTGTAGCAATAATAAGATAAATCCGTATTGCTAAACGTTGATTTTCCATATTGAAAAAGCGGACCACCAAAACTTACATTATGCTTGACAACGTTCGTCTGATAATACTGACCATCTTTTGCGACCAACACAACGCGATAATCAACCGTGCCTCGAATCTCTTCCAAAGATGAATCCATATAATAATCTAATCCGGAATCAACATTTCCTATTGAATCGAAGGAAGCTTTATTAATGCTTCTTTCTACTATATATCTTTCGGTAAGACCTTCATTCGGATTCTGCCATTGAAGTTTTACGTTTTTATTGTCGAGAGCATAGCTCAATTTAACTGGTAACATATTCCAAGTAGGAATGACTTCATTCTTCGATTTAAAAGCAATAGCCGATTTATTATTTCGGTAATATTCGCCGGCAGGAGTCAATTCTCCATTCCAGATCATTGCTCGTATGATTTGTTTATCCGTTCCATTTACATTTCCCCAATTAACCCAATCGTAAATAGAATATCGTTCAACAAAACTACAGGTATCCAACACATTCAGAATCGCTTTCAACTCGGTCAGCTGTTTTTGTTTTTGAGCCTCATCTCCTGATGGCCAATTTTCACCTGTCCAATTTGCTCCATTATTCCATTCGGTAATCCAAAGCGGACGTTTTCCGCATTTTTCATATTCTTTTTTCAGGTCGTTGTACCAATTCTTTGGACTTTTATTTCCCCAATAAGCGTGAACAACCACATAATCGACACGATAATTAAGACTATCGCACTTATCTAAAAATTTGTAAAGCCAGCCATTTCCATTTCCGGGA
>DAIOHI010000349.1:0-3370 GCA_036744815.1 Paludibacteraceae bacterium | reverse complement strand
TAAATTTTTGTCGTAAAGCGGCAGCCAAAGGGCAACCTTTAACTTTCCAAAATTCAGCTACCTGGATTTTAAGCGGATCCATTTTTAATGCTGCTCCCATCGACGATAACAGAACCGCCTTTGTTTTGCAAGCTTCGCGGATCAGATGCGCTTTATTTGACAAACTGTCGATAGCATCAATAATATAATGATAACTTCCTATTTGAAAAGAATCGGCAGTTTCGGCGCTGTAGATTTCCTGAATAGCCGTTATTTCGGCTTTAGGATTGATTTCGAGCAAGCGTTCTTTCAGTACCTCAACCTTCACTTCGCCCACTGTTTTTGTGGTTGCCATCAATTGGCGATTGACATTGGTCAGGCAAACCCGATCGGAATCGACAATGGTCAGATATTTTATTCCTGAACGGACAAGGCTTTCGGCACACCAGCTTCCAACCCCTCCGACTCCAAAAATAATAACACGCGTGTTGCTTATTTTCTCCATCAATTCCTTGCCCAGCAACAACTCCGTGCGCTTAAAGATTCCTTTTTCTATACCCATTGTTTCAATTTGAGTTTGCAAAAATACAATATTTTTCAGGAAAATATCTTTAGTTTTATTAGAGTTTATCCAAACAGATAAAAACAGACAGAAAACACTTTTGCGGATTGAGTATCGTCAATCTTATTTATGCATTATTTGCTTGATGCCGATAAACTGCCTGCAATTCGAAACTGTCAATTTATTGCTATTGTAAAATAGGATGGATTCCGCGGCTTAAATTTGTTGAGGAGGAAAGATTGCTCACATTCTTTAACTTTAAATCTATTTTGATTCGTAAAAGGCTCTGATTTCCTGACTTCAAACTTCTTGATGTAAGCGGCAGAAAACAAAACAGGCTGTCGAACTTTTTCCGACAGCCTGTTTTGTTATAATCAAGTTAGAAATTCGATCAAAAATTGAATGTATAACCTCCCATCACGTACCATCCGCTTTGAACTACCCGTTGGTCGGTTTTAGCGTTGATGCTATTGAGACCAAAATCGTAACCGCTTTTTACATAATAGTTTTTAAAACGGATACCACCTCCTACACTTGCCATCCAATTCAAGCGTTTCAATTCCTCGTCGCCATAAAGTTCCGTTTTTCCTGCTGTATAATTAAATAAAAAATCATTTTCTTTGATCAAGCTGATAATATCGTCAGACATATTTACCGTATGTGTCAAACGATGTTCGCGCAAACCGATACCTAAAGTAGGACCGGCAAAACCAAAGATTTTAAATTTTCCAAAAAGAGGCAGCTCGTAACCCAAATGCAGAGGCACGTTAATAGCGTGTCCGAAAGAATTGGAATACACATAAGCAAGAGCAACGCTTCCCGAAGAACTTAGCCCCGGATAACCCTGATCTTTGTATGAATGTGTCGATGTGTAAATAGCTCCGGTGCTGAGACGTATATCCAAAGGGAGCGTAAACTCCGCAAGAGAAGCCAAGCGGATACCGTGTATATTAGTGTTGCTCGTTTGTTTTCCGTGACGCAGCTGATCGGAATAACCAGCTTCAAAACTTACTGAAACAGGAATGCTGAATATCTTCATTTGAGCATTTGCCGCTACAGTTACAAATAAAACGAGTAACAAAGAATACGATTTTAATCCAAGTTTCATATCAATAGGATTTTGTTTTTTAACAATGGGCAAAGATAATTGTTTTCATCATAAAAAGAGGTCAAAACAAATCGGATGTTTCTTCTTTACTTGTTTTTAACTACAAAGAGCATGTTTCTTAACTTGTTTTTAGAAAAGTCGTCACACCAGCTTTTTTATCAACTCGTCGCGGTCGCCCTGCAACAAATCGATAATAGGAATTTCTATCATCGTATAAGCTCCCGGAGCTTGGCGCATTGATGCACGCGCTGCGCAAACCAATATTTGAGCTGTCAATGCCGGATTATTCACTTTCATATCGAAAGAGAGAAGCTGATTTTGCGTTTTACCCGAAACTCCTTTGCGAACCATATTCACACCGTGCCCCATATCGATCAGTTGATTCACATCATCAACTTGTTTCACATGTGTTTCATCGTTTACAAAATAGGCATCTGCTTTGATTGCCGAAGCCACTTTTTCGAAATCGTAACCCTTTTCTATTTCTACATAGACCATGCGTCGGTGTATGCCTGTTCCTAAAGGAATGGTCATTGACAAAGCGGCTTTAACCCCTTCAACGGCTTTCACAGCAACCGTATGTCCCATGCTCATGCCCGGTCCGAAATTGGTGTAAGTAATTCCCTTCGGAACAATAGCTTCCATTAATGCGCGTATCATCGAATCGCTTCCCGGATCCCAACCTGAAGCCACAATGGCTACCGAATTGTGAGCTTTCCCTATTTTTTCCAAATTGGAACGAAGCGCTACAATTCCGCTGTGAATATCAAAACTATCTACCGTATTAATTCCTTGTTGAAGCAATTCAGATGCTGTCGTTTCAACACTCCGCGAGGGAGAGCAAACAATCGCAACATCCACCTCCGCTAATTTAGAGATATGATCAACCACTTTCAAATGCGCGATTTCCGAAGGAATCTGATTGGCATCGCGGCGCAGAACGCCGGCTATTTCAAAATCGGGAGCGGCTTCCAACGCTTCACAGACATACTTTCCTATATTGCCGTATCCAACGACGGCTGCTCTTATCTTTTTCATGTGTGTTTTTAGTTGTTAAATAATCGAATAAAAATTCTTCTCAGAATGCTATTTGCTTATCCTTTTCATGGCTTCGATGGTATCTTCGCGTTTGCCAAAAGCGGAAAAGCGAACGTAACCTTCACCATTCAGTCCAAATCCCGATCCGGGAGTGGTAACTATATTTTTTTCTTTCAGCAAATAATCAAAGTATTCCCAACTCTTTTCTCCGTTTGGAGTTCTTGCCCAAATATAAGGCGCGTTTGTTCCTCCGAAAACACTATATCCGGCAGCTTCCAAACTTTCGCGGATGATTTTAGCATTTTCTTTATAGATGTTTAGCAATGCCTTTACTTGTTTTTGTCCTTCGGGCGAATAAACGGCTTCGGCAGCTCGTTGTATAACGTAAGCCGTTCCGTTGAATTTTGTACATTGACGACGATTCCAAAGGCGATTCAAGGCAATGCGTTCGCCATTTTCGCTGGCAGCAGTAAGCTGCTTCGGAACGATTGTATAGCCGCAGCGAGTTCCAGTGAAACCTGCTGTTTTCGAAAAACTACGGAATTCAATCGCGACATCTTTTGCGCCTTCTATTTCGTAAATACTGCAAGGAACGTTTTCTTCAGTAATAAAGGCTTCGTAAGCTGCGTCGAAAAGAATGATAGCATCGTTTTCTTTCGCATATTTTACCCAAACGCTCAATT
>DAIOHI010000348.1:1893-3371 GCA_036744815.1 Paludibacteraceae bacterium | reverse complement strand
AAAGATATAAAAGTATTTTTCTATTTCAAAGTAAAACCCAATCGAATATGTCTATAAAGATATAGAACTAAAGAGAAATAGTTCT
The DNA here is from genome assembly GCA_036744815.1 of Paludibacteraceae bacterium. GTDB lineage: Bacteria > Bacteroidota > Bacteroidia > Bacteroidales > Paludibacteraceae > H1. The sequence goes on along the minus strand of DAIOHI010000348.1, from coordinate 3,286 downwards.
TTATTTGATATGAATACAACTTTTTATTTAGGCGTGATTAATAGATAAAAGAAAAAAAGTATTGTAAATTGATTCTATCGAAGGTTGTTTTTTATAAATATTGTTTGATTAATTTTTTTATGACAGCAGGTAATGCTATTTCTCAATGAACTGTTTTTGTCTTCGATTCTCATTATTCATTTATTCTCTTTACTTTTGCAGTCAAAATTTATAGTATTGACGTGAAAGTAATAATTGATTCCTATATTCCTTATATTAAAGGTGTTTTAGATAAATTAGTGACTGTCGAGTATCTTCCTCATCCGGAAATTACGGCTGAAAAAGTTCGTGATGCCGATGCGTTGATTGTACGCACGCGGACACATTGCGACGAAAAGTTGTTGAAAGGAAGCAAGGTAAAGTTTATAGCATCGGCTACGATTGGCTACGATCATATTGATGCCGAATATTGCAAGAATAATGGAATTGTATGGACGAATGCTCCGGGATGTAATGCTCTTTCGGTAGCTCAATATATGGCTTCGGTTTTCAGCTTTTTAATTCAGACAAAAGGCATTGATCTAACTTCAAAAACGATCGGAATAGTTGGTGTGGGAGCTGTAGGCTCGAAAATAGCTTCTTTGGCTCGCTCTTTCGGCATGCGAGTGTTGTTGAATGATCCGCCACGCGAACGACGCGAAAAAAGTAGCGACTTTGTTTCTTTAGATAGTATTTGTGAGGAAGCGGACGTCATAACTTTTCATACTTTGCTAAATGTTTCGGGCGAAGATAAAACCTTGCATTTAGCCGATGAAACTTTTTTCGATCGACTAAAGAAAAAACCGATAATCATAAATGCCGCTCGTGGAGAAATTGTATCTACCAAAGCATTATTGAGAGCTATTGAGCAAGAAAAAGTCAGTGATATTGTGTTGGATTGTTGGGAAAATGAAGGGAATATAAACTTAGATTTATTGGAGAAAACTACTTTGGCAACAGCACATATAGCCGGTTATTCCGCTGATGGTAAGGCGAACGCGGCAAGTCAAAGTGTGCAGGCATTAAGTCGTTTCTTTAGTTTAGGCATTGATGATTGGAAAGTTGAGAGTTTGCCTCAGCCATTTCACCTTTACGTTGATAGCGGATTGACATTCCCTCAGTTTTTTATAAATACTTATAATGTAAAAAGAGATAGTGATTTGTTGAAAAATATGCCATCAGATTTTGAACAACAACGTTCGAATTATCCTTTTCGCCGCGAACCTCAAGCTTATTCAGGTATGGTTAATTCTGATTTTTTTGAGCGCTTTAAAGATAAATTCGAAGTGTTTTTCGGCAACAATGTTTTATAAAAAAGCGAATTATCAATAATCGTATTGACAATCCGCTTTTTTTGTAATTGATATAAATAACT
>DAIOHI010000348.1:0-1883 GCA_036744815.1 Paludibacteraceae bacterium | reverse complement strand
GCTTATTCAGGTATGGTTAATCCGGACTTTTTTGCCCGCTTTAGAGAAGGCTTCGAAGTGTTTTTCATGTAAATCATTACAGGGAAATAGTATTGAGCTGTTTTTACCGTATAACTTTGGCATGAAATTTGCTGCATCTTCTTTCGTGGAAAAATTTTGTTTATTGTATCCGATATAGTATATTTGCAAAATGAATTTCCCGTAAAAGGGAAACCGCCTTGTGGAGCAGGAATAAGAAGAAAAAACAGGTTGTTGGACTACTATGTTCCTGCTGTAATTAAAGAATTTTTATTAGAATATAAATAAATCTTATTTTGACAGAATCTCGCTCAAATATGGATAATATTGTCTCTTTAGATATTATTAACGCCTATGCGTTGGTAGTATCCTTTTATTTGTTAGAGAGAGAGAGAGAGAGAGAGAGAGAGAGACTAACCTACAATTAAGCCTGCGCGTACGTAGCATTTTCCAATTACTTACGCAAATTTGCAGCATTAATTTTTCTCTAAAATTATTTATCCCATCTTCGAAGTTATGCTTCGAGGATGGGATTTTTTTATATCCTTTCCCCGTCCATCTCTACCCAATGAGAGATGGGATTTTAAGTCGTCACAACCTTACAACTATAAGAATACTAACCACTATTCCTCTAATTTATCCTTTACGGGATAGTTGGAGGGATTTTCTATTGTCATCATTATGAGCAACATTAACCATCTATGGAAGGTCTGGCTTCGTTCCAATCGTAGCTATAGCGGGAAGGATTTCCGAGTGGAAGTGTCGGGATCGGAAAGCCCGAAAGATAATCGCGATATCGCCCGTATGCTGGCAGGAAGAAGTTCGCGGCACAAATATGATAAGATAGTCAAACTTCTGAATGAGCGCGATAATATTGTGCTTCACATGGTTCAGAAAGGCTGTAGTATACAAACGGGCTGTACCAAAATCACTCCCCGTGTTATTGGCGAATGGGCAGAAGAAGAGCCGGATCAATACAAAGTAACGGTTGATGTGCTGCCAACGAGTGAGATGCGGGAAGCCTTGGGAGAAGTGGCGGTAGAGGTTCAAGGCGTTAAAAAAGGGCGTGTAGCTCATATATCTTCAGTAACCGACACATTTACGAAGCGTAGCGACGGATGTATTACTCCGGACAAGGATCTGTTGATAGAGGGTGATTTGATACGCGTATCTTCCGAAATGGGGGAGGGTGTTTTTTTTATCGATAGTCAGGGTAACAGTACTGTGGTAAGTCAGCCCATAACAATGAATTTTATCAAAAAAGTGCTTGTTCGCGTCCCTCCATTGAAGTCGGGAAGCTATACCCTTCGTATCGTAACCCGCTCAGCCGGAAATTCGGTACCCTTGAAAGAGCCTCGTGTAATCGAATACTCTTATCCGCTGACGGTGCAGTAAGCGGTAAGCAGTAAGCAGTAAGCAGTAAGCAGTAAGCGGTAAGCAGTGGACAGAAAACAGTTTATAGTTTACAGAAAAGAGAATGAATCTGAAATCTTGGTTCTAAAATCTTGAATTTGAAATCTAAAATCTAAAACAATAATTAACAACTAATAATCCTATGCCATTAACCTATTCATTAATAGAAAATTTGCTCACAGATCGTCCCGACGATTATTCGGCACAAACTCAAAGTTCTGAGAGCTACGATTCCGAACGTTTTATCAAGCGTATGCTGGGGAAGGGTACGGCAATGACCGAAACCGATGCGCGTGCGGCTATTAATCTGATTGAAAAAACTGTAGAGGATATTACCCTCGAAGGTGGAACGATCAATATTCCACTTTTCAATACCTCGTTTTCGATATCAGGTGTGTTCGAAGGTCCATTGGACGTTTTCGATGCCAACCGGTATAAGTTGAATGTCAATA
>DAIOHI010000347.1:0-3376 GCA_036744815.1 Paludibacteraceae bacterium | reverse complement strand
TTAAAAGACAAGCTCCACTTGCCCAAAAAACATCTTGAATCCTGTCGTATTGACCATTATCGCGCTCTACTTCTCCAAAAACGCGTCCTCGACAAAACGGATAACCATAACGATCAATAAAGCCTCCGGCAGCACCGGCATGTTCAAAATAGTCACGATGATGGAAAGAACGAATTTTGGGTTGGCATGCTGCAACTTCCTCATGCGCATTCATGTACGACAACATAGGCTGCAACCAGTTTTCGGCAACCTCAACATCGGAGTTCAGCAGAACAAAATAATCAGTCTCTACAAGCTCAAGTGCTTTGTTGTAGCCCGATGCAAAGCCGTAATTTTCATCAAACACAATCTGTCTGACAGATGGAAAACTACTTTTCAAGAGTTCGAGAGAGTCGTCGGTAGAAGCATTGTCGGCAACTATAATCTCGACCCCAGGAAGCTGCGTTCGTTCTATCAAAAAGGGAAGAAACTGCTTTAAATAAGCTGAACCATTCCAATTTAAAATGACGATGGCTGTAGTCATATTTTCCATAAATAAAAAAAAAGAAGTTAGTTGTTTCGAAGAGTTTTTCAAATTTATTGAATAAAACTCAGTGTTTTCTATGCGTTATCCGTATTTTTTCGGGCATGTTTCCAACGTTTATGTGTCCACAACCAATATTCGGGTACTTCTTCAATTTCTTTTTCCAACAAGCGCATATATGTTTCGGTTATTTCGAAGTCCGTTGTTTGCGATGGATCGAGAGTAATTGGGATAAATTCCATATGATAATAACCTCTTTTGGGGCGGCTCACTTTTCCGAATACAACAGGAAAATTTGTCTTTTTCGCAAAAGTCTCCGCTCCGGTTATCACAGGAGTATCTTGATTTAGAAAATGAGTATAATAATGAATGCTGCTCTTTCTTGGGCTTTGATCGGAAAGGATACCAAAAATAGTAGCGATTCCTTCATTTTTCATTTTTATTATGCTGCGTAAAGCTTGACTTCTTTCCACATTTACCGTAGCGAACTTCGAGCGAAGTTTTAGCATAAACTCATTAAAGTTCTTATTTTTTACGGTTTGATATATTTGTGTAACACTGTATTTCCTATCAACATGCAGCGAAAAACTTGAAAACCATTCCCAGTTTCCATAATGAGCCGTCATCAAAATAACGGTTTTGCCATTATCAAGATGCTCCAAAATAAGGTGGGAGTTTTCATACACAAAGCGACGCTTCATTTCGTCGTCGCTTATGTGTATCTTTTTTAACGCCTCGATAAAAGTGTCACAAAAAAAACGGTAGAATTTTTTTTCTATTTTACGGATTTCTTTGTCGGTTTTATTGGGAAATGAGTTTCTAAGATTGCTGCGTACAATTTTTTTCCGGTATCCTACTAAATAATATATAAGTAAATAAGCAAAATCGGAAAAGAGATACAGCACTCGCAATGGCAACCAGGTTATCAACCAAACAAAGCCATAAAAAATATAGAACATAAATTTATTCTTCGTTATAGACTCCGATTTTTTGACCGTATTCGAATTCAGCATCCAAAATCAATTGGATTTCTTCTTCGGTCAAATCTATTTTGTCCTTTTTTGCTGATTTTACAATGAAGAGGCTCATTTCTTCTTCATCAATTGATGCTTCTTCTGCAGAATCTTCTTCAATAAAACCTTTTTCGTCGTAAAAATCGTAAATAACATCCAGCACATACTGAATTTTATCGTCGTTAATACGTTTTTTGAATTCGGCAGGCACTTGTTCGAGTATAAACTTTATGGCTTCGTCTTCGTCATAAACCAATAAATCATCGTCTTTCGTTTTCATATCAAAATGTTTTTTAAAGTTATTATTATTTTCGATATCTTATTTTCAAGTCGAAGTTCTTTTAATACAAAGCTTCGATATAAGAGATTCTGATTCCTCTGAAACAATCGTCCGCACAAGCATTTTCCACATAGCCACAAAGCGAAATAAGTCCGCTGTTTTCAGTTTCGAAGTATGTTTTTTCATTTCCTCGTTTCAAAAGCCATTCACTTTGAGCCTTTTCGTAAATTTCATCCAAGGTAATTGCTCCGGCTGCATTTGTATTTTGCCGGGAATTAATGTCATCTTCATTTTCGATCCAACTCATATCTTCTTCCGGAATACTTCCGTACAACGGATCTCTTGATATATATCGAAAATCTCGCTGAGTGACAATTCCATTGATCACGGTAATTATCGTTTCCCACGAATCTCCAGTCCACGATGCTCCACTCACAATATATCGATAAGAATTGTCAGACGATTTTTTAAAAATTTGCCACTCTTTATAACTCTGATTGTATTCGTTTTCAAAGTTAATATCATCCTTATTACAAGAACTTTGCACGCAAGTAATCAACAACAATACAAAAATATAATACTTCGCTTTCATGATTGCATCTTTCAGAATCAACCTATTGTTTTGTCAATCAAAGATACGTTGTTTTTTCAAATTGAAAAGAAAGCCATGCCATATTCCCTTGCTTTTTAGCAAACATTATATTTGAAATTCTTATATTTCGAATTTAATAAGAGCATCCACCTCTACATCAGAGGGGAAGAGTTTGCGAGCATTCAATTCTTCCAATTCAATTAAAAAATTGATGTAAATTTTTTTCACTCCCATTTTCTTTATCAGTCGATAAGCCGCCAACATCGTTCCTCCGGTAGCTAACAAATCGTCGTGAATAAGCACCACATCGTCACTTGTAAGCGCATCTTTATGAATCTGAATCGTATCGACTCCGTATTCCTTTTCATAACTTTCTTCGAATGTTTCGGCAGGCAATTTACCCGGTTTACGAATAGGCACAAAGCCAGCTCCAAGTTCGAGTGCCATGATAGGTCCCATAATAAATCCGCGCGACTCAATACCTACAACCTTAGTAATTCCTCTATTTTTATATTTCCCGATTAATTCTGCGCTCAACTCCTTCAAGTTTTCGGGATCTTTAAACAAGGTGGTAACGTCTTTGAACTGAATGCCCGGAATTGGAAAGTCGGGTATATTCCTTACTGATTTTTTTAAATTTTCTAAACTCATTCTCTATTTTGTATTATTAAGATATTTACTTGATTCTGATTAGTGCTCGCTTTACTCAAGACTTTGATTATTTTAGCTTTTTTTGAGCAATTTCGTTTCTAATAAATTGCAGTAAGAGATTAAGGTCCTCGGTATAAAGCCCTTTGTTGGATGAGCAAATAAAATTTGCTCGCCTAAGCAGTTCGCTTTCGGGCAATTGGCGTGACATACGCTCTAATGCTTGTTCGCGAGTAATATTATCGCGTTGCATAACGCGCTCAATGCGAATATTTTTATCCGCTGTAACCACAATAATTTTATCGAACATTTGATAAAAA
>DAIOHI010000346.1:0-3376 GCA_036744815.1 Paludibacteraceae bacterium | reverse complement strand
AATTGGAAAGGAATAACAGAAAGGTAAGAAAAACAAAGAGGAGCAAACTTAACTTATTTTGCTCCTCTTTCTTTTATCAGTTACTTGTAATTGTTTTTACTCCAATAAGCCGATCGTATCGTTCGCCCCAAGGACGGTAGTAAACATAAATAGTATATTCATTCCCCGTCTGCCAAAAGCTTCCTTCAATTTTTTCTAAGTTCGCTTTTGTCTGTCCTTTAGGTACAAACCAATATTGATAATTGTATCCGCCTTGTTTGAGCATGGCGATGTAATAATATTTATCATTGTCGAAATCGTATTTCATGCGGCTGCTTTCGTTAATCAAATTACTGTTAAATTCGCCTCCGATATATACCTGACCATCGAAAAACGGATCTTTTGTATCCAAAGTAAAGAAAACCTGCATATAGTCCGCTTCAATGTTCGCATCGCGAAAAGCTTCCTGATGATTGACGACAAAACGTCCGTTTACGTCGGGCTGATAGTTGTAAACATTGGAGTTTTGCACTGTGTTCGGAGTCAGATAAGCTTCGTAATACGGGCGATTGTAGCGAATTTCATCCATTCCAAAGCTTGCCGCGTAAACCGACGAAATATCAAAGCGGTGGTATTCGCTTCCTCCTTCGAAAATCAAATCACGATTATTGATATAACTAAGCTTTGACGGAGCAAAATAAGTCGGTTTTACATTCATCCGTTGATTGTCGATACGATTGTTTTGATGCACCGTGATGCGCAATTCCTCGTTTGCATCGCGAATAGGATATCCGGCTAAATCAACATAAAAATCCAGTTGCTGCATACGTCGATTTAGTTCTGTGTCGGTGTTTCCGCGCACTGTTCCGCTAATGGTAACTTTGGGTTCTACAATCGAGAAACAAACTTGAGCTACAATATTATCCGCTTGGTTATCTTCGTAAATCTGCAAAACATAATTCCCCGAAATTTTAAACTGCATATTTGAATTAGGAATACTCAAACGGTAATGCGTATAAGTTACCGTAGTGGCTTCCGACAGCGAATTGTCGGTGATATTTCCCGATATGAATCCGTCGATATATTCGTTTTCGATCAGATTGGATGCAGTCCAATCAGCATTGCAATGAAGAACGCGGTAGTTGTAAAAATGATTTTCGTGTGAAAGTTCATCGAAACTGATTTCCAAAACATCTGAAGAGTTCAGTTCGATCAGCGAAGAATTGAAACTCTCGTTCGGCAAAGCGTATCGCAAAGTTTTTACATTCGGATTGAAAATTTCGGTATTGTAAACCTTAGTCTGCGCCCAAGTAGCAGCGAAGAAAAACGTAAAAAATAGGCAGACAATATATCGTATCATTTTGCAGTAATTATGGTTATGAATCGAATTGATCAACTTTTATCTTCGCAAATATAGTCTTTTTTTTATTCATAGCCTGCGTTTAACTTATTGCAGCTTTCGAAGGCGGTATATTAATTCACGATGTTGCCCTTTCGGATCTTCAAGTGCAAATATAGTGAGCAGAAATTCATTTTCCGATAAGGGATAGATCGCTGTTTGTTTTTCAATAATCCTTCGTGTGAGCTGATGGTTTTGAAGGAAATCCTTATCCTCTCCAATTTGATGAAGCAAGCGTTTTTTTAATTCTTTGTCGATGTTTTGAGTCCAATATCCATTTGGACGAATGCGGAAATTACTGTAATAATCCTTTCGCAGTTGCGTTGATAAATTGATGTTTTTGCTCTCTAAAAAATCATTTAAGTTACGAAATAAATCTTCGAGTAGATATCCAATTTTTGGAAAATGATTCGCATCGGAAAATTGCGCCAATTCATCGAAGAATTCGAATCCTTTATCCTTATAATATTCTTCGAAAATAACATTCAATGTTGTTTGAAATCGTCCGCTGTTCCAATATTTATCCAGGGCATGTTCCGCCGATTGTATGCGCTCCAATTCCGCCGAGGAAATATCTTCATTTTCGGTAATTTGATAAGGAGCTTCGGAATCAAAACTGTAGGCGTATTTGTCGGCATTATTTCTAAGTCCCGTTCCGCGAAGCATTTTCAGAAAACCAAGCTGCAATTCCTTTGCCTGCAAAGCAAAAACAAGATTGAAGGATTGCACAAATAAATCGAAAGTTTCGTGTGGAAGCCCGGCGATAAGGTCGAGATGCAAATCCACTTTGCTTCCTTTCAGTAGCTTTCTGATATTTGCCGTCAATAGTTTAATGTCTTGTTTTCGTTTTACGGCAGCATTCGTGGGTTCGTGAACGGATTGTATCCCAATTTCGAAACGGAAAAAATCCGTCGGAAGTTTCTCATTCAAATAATCAATAATATCGTCCGTCAGCATATCGGCATACACTTCGAATTGACAACTTAAGCCTGGACGGTGATTGGCGATCAGAAAATCGAAAATCCGACGAGTACGGGCTTTGTTCAAATTAAAAGTCCGATCCAAAAATTTGATTTGTTTGGCTCCGTTTCGAATTAAGTAGGATAAGTTTTCCTCAATATAATTTGGCGAAAAGTAGCGCACGCCCTTTTCTAAAGATGAAAGACAATACTGACATTGATAAGGACAGCCGCGCGAGGTTTCGAAATAAATAAGGCGATGCGTGAAATGATCTTTATCTTCGGGCAATTGGTAAGGCGATTCGAGCGAGGTCAGTTTTTCGATATCCGCCTGCGCAGTCTTTGTCGAAATATGTCCGGCGAACGATAGTCCGCTTATTGACGACGTGGATTCTCCCGTCTTTAAAGCAGTGATTAATTCTCCCAAAACAAATTCCCCTTCGCCGCTTATGATATAATCAACCGGCCAGTTTTGCAGAAAAAATTCTGGCTCATAACTCACTTCCGGTCCGCCCAATACAATAATGCTTTTTGGAGCAAGACGTTTCAATTCACAGACAAGCTGCCGACTTTGTTTTACATTCCAAATATAAACGCCCAAGCCAATGATGTCGCACTGTAAAGCTGCGATTTCAACGGCGATTTTGCTGACATCTTCTTTGATGGTAAACTCACGAAAACAGATGTCCTGCTTCTCTTTGTTTGCCACATAGAGCAAGCGCATAGCCAATGAGCTGTGAATATATTTCGCGTTGAGAGTGGCAACTACCGTTTTCATTTTATTGATGTATTTGAGCCTGCAAAGTTTGCTAAAAATACTCAATGCTCAAAACCGACGTGGATACAAAGGCTCCATTAGTCCGATTTTAGCAAGAAACGGAGCGAAAAAAGTTTTTTTGCTGAAATGTTCGAAGAAAAAGTCGTCTATGAATTTGTTTTACGCTATTTCTTACGAAAAATGAAAAAAACGCTTTATCTTAATTATTCTTTTTCAGGTCGTCTATTTCTATCAATTTGTTAGCTATGGCATAAACGGTAA
>DAIOHI010000345.1:0-3386 GCA_036744815.1 Paludibacteraceae bacterium | reverse complement strand
GTCTCGGACTCAACCACCGCCTGCTGCAAGGCTCGCTCGATAGGTTGAATCCCATCCTGATGACGGCATTAGCAACGGCTTTTGCCTTGATACCGCTGGCATTGCAAGGCGATTTGCCCGGCAACGAAATACAAAGCCCTATGGCGAAAGTTATTTTGGGCGGACTCTTCACATCCACTTTACTTAATATGTACATCGTACCTATTGTATATCGCTGGATGGAAAAAAGCCCCTCACGACCTCCCCAAATTGGAGGAGATCTGGTAAGCGCAAGGGCAAAGTAAGTCTCGCGGCAAGGTTGCGGGACTACCCGCAAGGGCAAAGTGAGTGTCACGGCAAGGTTGCGGGACTACCCGCAGGAGCAAAGTAAGTGTCACGGCAAGGTTGCGGGACTACCCGCAGGGGCAAAGCGAGTGTAGCGGCAAGGTTGCGGGACTCCCGCAAGGACAAAGCGAGTGTCACGGCAAGGTTACATCAGGCATGCAGGCTTAAAACAAGGGTTAAAGCCTGTTTATGATATAAAAAAAGAAGAAAATAGGACAAGATTTACAGGCTTGAAATACTTATCTCTTTAAGCAGATCGATCCTGTTCATCATGTCTACATATAAATAATGGATTTTATGAATAACAATAATAACAATCATATAGATGCCTTTGGGAAGAAAAGGAATCTTAGTTTAAAAGGATTTAGAGGACTTGCATTCACTTGTTTGTTAATGGCAATTTCTTCCCTTCATTCGCAAACGCTGGGCGATTATCTGGCTTCGGTAGAACAGAATAATACTACGCTCAAAGCCTTGCGCGAACAGACGAAAGCCGAAAAGCTCGGCAATAAAACCAGACTAACGCCTTCGAATCCCGAAGTCGGTTTTGGTTATCTTTGGGGCAGTCCCTCAGGCACTACCGACAACGAACTAAGTTACAGTATTACTCAGGCATTCGATTTTCCTACGGCTTATGCCCACCGTTCGCAGTTGGCAAATGCTAAAAACGGACAGGTCGATTTGGCTTACGAGCAAGCACGGCGCGAAATTCACTACGAAGCACGCAACACCTACATCACTTGGGTGTATTACAAGAAACGGGAAGCGCAACTTTCCGAACGCTTGCAACGTGCCGACGCGCTTTTTCAAGCTTATGAAAAGATGCTTAACGCAGGCGAAACAACCCGTATTGAGTACAACAAAACGCTTTTCAATCAACTTGCTTTGCGGAAAGAGGCGGAGTTTAATTCCGTAGAAATTATTACCTTTGAGGACGAATTGCGGAGGCTTAACGGAAACGCCGAACCGCCTCAATTAACAGCCGATTATCCGATTTATAGTCAATTGCTTGATTTCGAAACATGGTTTAGCGCAGTGAAGACGAAGAATCCCGAACTGCTTTTTGCCACGAAAGAGATCGAAATCAGCCGTCAGGAAGAAAAGCTGCGGATAGCTGAGAATCTGCCTAAGTTTTCGGCAGGTTATTACAGCGAGCAAGTACCCGGATCGCGTTTGCAAGGACTTCAAGCCGGTATTTCCATTCCTTTATGGGAAGGGAAAAACACGCTGAAGCAACAAAAAGCTAAAACCTTTGCCCTGCAAACCGAGCAAGAGGATAAAGAGCTTCAGTTTCGCAACAGGATGAAGAACAGTTACGAGAAGGTGGCGAAGTCCTCCGAATTGCTCAAAGAATATCACAAGCTCTTGGATGTGTCTGAAAGTTTGGCGTTGCTCGACAAAGCTCTGCAATTAGGTCAATTGACTTTGATTGCTTACGTTCAGGAATTAACGGATTATTACGAAACGATTGATTATGTACTCGAAAAAGACTGGGAATATAATCTTTCGGTGGCGGAGTTAATGAAATGGGAAGCCCCCTAAATTAGCCCCTCCCAACCTCCCCAAAGGGGAGGCTTTTTAGGGATAGGAATGTTATATTGCCGTCTGCTTTAGCTGACGGATAAAAGAATAATTAATTAGATTGTAAATCAAATAAAAGCCTCCCATTTTGGGGAGGTTGGGAGGGCTTATGAACTGGAAACAACATTCGAAACAAGCGGCGCGTTCCTTGACATTTGTTGATGACGCGCAAATAAACAAGCTTCTGCTTGCTTTGGCGGATAAAACTATCGAAAGTGTGGAGGCTATTTTGGCTGCTAATATCCGCGACTTGGCTAAAATGGACGAGTCGAACCCAATGTACGACCGCTTGAAACTCACTCGCGAGCGCATCGAAGTCATCGCTTCCGATATACGGAATGTAGCATCATTGCCCTCACCTTTAGGCAAAACCTTGTCGGAAACAACCCGTCCTAACGGCATGACGATACGCAAAGTGACTGTTCCTTTTGGCGTGGTGGGCGTTATTTACGAAGCACGTCCGAATGTAACTTTCGATGTATTTTCGCTTTGCCTCAAATCGGGCAATGCTTGTGTGCTAAAGGGCGGGAGCGATGCCCACGAATCCAATTTGGCAATAGTCAGACAGATACAATCGGTATTGGAAAGTTTCGGCTTGGATAAGAATATCGTTACCCTTTTACCTGCCGAGCGTGAAGCTACTGCTGAATTACTCAATGCCGTAGATGCCGTGGATGTGATTATTCCTCGCGGAGGCAAAGGCTTGATTGACTATGTTCGCGACAATTCGCGCGTGCCTGTTATAGAAACCGGAGCTGGCGTTTGCCATAGCTATTTCGATGAGTTTGGCGATTTGGAGAAAGGAGCGAATATCGTATTCAATGCTAAAACTCGTCGCGTAAGCGTTTGCAATGCTCTCGATTGTTTGATTATTCACGAAACGCGCCTTCCCGACCTTTCGGCTTTAGTAGCAAAGTTGGCGGAAAAGCAAGTGATTATATATGCCGACATCAAAGCCTTTACCTTCCTTAGCAGCAACTATCCTTCCACATTACTCAAAAAGGCGGATTCGGAAAGTTACGGCACGGAGTTCTTGGATTATAAAATGTCGATAAAAACAGTTTCGTCTGTTCAAGAAGCAGTGGAGCATATCGATCGCTACGGCTCGAAACATAGTGAATGCATTATCAGCGAAAATAAGGCGAACGCGCATTATTTCACCGCCACGGTTGATGCAGCTTGCGTTTACACGAACGTATCAACAGCTTTTACTGATGGCGCACAATTTGGTTTTGGAGCGGAAATAGGCATCAGCACGCAAAAACTCCACGCCCGTGGTCCAATGGCTTTACCAGAGCTTTGCTCGTATAAGTGGATAATAACGGGAGAAGGGCAGGTGAGGAATTGAGGGAATGAAGCATCTATTCGGTTTTCATTTTCTCAGTATCTTCTCCATCGCTTTTCCTTTTGCCAACTCGTCAATCAATTTGTCAAGGTAACGGATTTTTTGCATAAGCTCGTTTTCTATTTCTTCTACACGA
>DAIOHI010000344.1:1194-3388 GCA_036744815.1 Paludibacteraceae bacterium | reverse complement strand
GGTAGAGACGATAAATATTTTCCCTGTATTCCCAGCCTTCTTTCAATGGAAATTCTTCTTCGTAAGCTAAATAAAATTCGGGAGAAAATCCGCCAAATAAGCGCGTCATTGCCAAATCGGCTTCGCGATGTCCATAATAAACCGCTGGATCGATCAGAACAACTGCTCCTTTTTCATCGCACAAAAAATTTCCACTCCACAAATCTCCGTGTAATAAAGATGGCTGCTCTTCACTTCCTTGCAAAATATTTTGTATGTTGTTTTCTAATTGTAAAAAATCATTTCGAAAAGAGGAGGAAACATAGCCATTTTTCTCAGCTAACCGAAACTGAAACAGCAAACGCTTATTAAAATAAAAAGCAATCCAATCAGAGACTTCATCCTTTTCAGCTATATTTATTTGCGGGGTAGACCCAATATAATTGTTTTCGTAAAACCCATTTTTATTCGAGTGGAAGCGATGTAAACGGGCAAATTTACGTCCAAAATCGGAGAAAAATGAGGCGCCTTGTTTGCCTCGTTCAATATTTTCGAGAATAAGAAAATCTGATTCAACCGCAATTACGTTAGGAATCCGTATAACTCTTGCTTTTGACAGTTCATACAATGCGTTGGATTCACAAAAAAACATATCGTCGTTCTGTAGCCCATGCTTCACAAAAAACTGCTTACCAGATTCAGTCTGCAACCACTGAGTCCCAGAAATACAACCACCTCCAACTCGGTTTGTATAGGATATGGGGTCATTTAAAATTTGCTCTATTTTTCTTTTTATATTAGAATCCATAGTCAGATCTATTCTATGTGAGAGCTCCTTTTTATTTTTTTTAGCTCTTAGAACAAGAGACTTAAAAAGATAGAACAATTACTATACCAAAATAACAAAACAGATTTGGGAAAATGATACTTTATGCGAATAATGTTGTTTAAAGTAGCTTTTTTACAAACAAAAAAAGCGAATTGTTACATCCGCTTTTTTTGTTTGTATTTAATAATATATTTTAGAGTTCCCAAGCCAAGGCGCTTGCACCAAGAATGGCAGCATCAGCTTCTTTCAGATCGGAGAAAAGAACTTTTACTTTACCTTTCCATAATCCTAACAAATTCTTTTCCATGTGCTCTACGATCGGCTTCAAAATAAAGTCGCCGGATTTAGTCAAACCTCCGAACAGAACAATTGCCTCAGGCGCACTGAATGCTACGAAATTAGCCAATGCTTCACCTAATATTTTTCCGGTAAATTCGAAAATTTCCAAAGCTACTTCGTCGCCTTGAACCGCCGCATCATATACGTCTTTTGACGTAATGGACTCAACAGGAATATTACGCAATAAACTTGCGGTATTGCTTGTTTCAAGAATTTCGCGAGCAGAACGAGCAACTCCTGTTGCCGAAGCATAAGCCTCCAAACAACCTGTACGCCCACAACCACACATACGTCCATTGCTGCGAACGGAGGTTGTATGTCCCAATTCACCAGCAAATCCATCGTGACCGTAAACTAATTTCCCATCAATAACGATACCGCTTCCAACTCCGGTTCCCAGGGTTATCATGATGAAATTTTTCATTCCTCGAGCAATTCCGTAAGTCATTTCTCCAATGGCAGCTGCATTTGCATCGTTCGTAAGAGCAGCCGGGGTACCGAATTTTTCACTTACCAATTTTGCGAAAGGAATAACGCCTTTCCATGGTAAATTGGGTGCAAACTCAATATTTCCTGAATAAAAATTACCATTAGGCGCTCCTATTCCAAGACCTTTTATCGTGTCAATTCCTCCCACTTCATCTATCAGTTTCATCAATTCTTTATACAGATCATCGATGTACAAATTTACATCTTCGGGATGCGCTGCCGTTTTAATGGCACTTTTCGAAATCACATTTCCACGGGCATCTACAATACCAAAAACGGTATTTGTTCCTCCCATATCCATACCTACTACATAAGGTTTTTGCATAATATATTTTATTTTCAATAATATCTTGTTATTATTCTACAGGAATGTCTTTATTTACATTTTTACATCCAAACAGAGCGTAATACAATAAGTAGGCAAGACCACCAAAAATCACCCAGTAACTAACTTGGTAATTTGTGACATCAGCAATCCAGCCTTGGAATGCTGGAAGGATACCTCCACCACAAACCAATACCATGAAAATACCCGATGCTACAGCTAAATACTTGCCT
>DAIOHI010000344.1:0-1167 GCA_036744815.1 Paludibacteraceae bacterium | reverse complement strand
ACCGCTAAATTGAAAATGCCACCCCACATAATTGATGTACATAATCCGATTAGTACGACAAACATAGCATTTATAGGCACTTCAGCTAATCCAAATGATAGTGCTCCTGTCGCTGAACGTTGGAATACAGGCAAGTCAACTTTTGTCTCGGGAGAAAGAAATATAGCTAAAAGGACAAAAACTAATCCTGTAAAAGACGCTACAGTAAGCATAGTTTTACTAGAGACTTTATTTCCAAGAGCTACTCCAAGCAAACGTCCAACAAGCATTAATAACCAATATGTTCCTGCAACAAAACCTGCTATTGTTTTTCCTACAAGCGCACCAGAAGGGTCAGTTGCATCAGATAACCATAAATTAAGAGTTCCTATCTCAACACCAACATAAACAAATATAGCAATTGCACCTAAAACAAAATGGCGGAATTTCAGTGCTCCCGACATTAATTTACCCATTGGTTCTGTTGTTTTTTCAGCATTAGGTTCAGGGATTGACACAAGTAAAAGCACGAAAAATACCGTAGCAAAAACTCCCATTGCAATGTACATTATAGGAAAAACGTCAGTAATCTGAGCTTTTGTGGCTTCCCCAATCAAGATTCCAACAAATGTAGGAGTAAAAGTAGCCATAATAGAATTGAAAGAACCTCCAAGTTGAATCAACTGATTTCCTTTGTTACCTCCTCCGCCAAGAGTATTTAACATTGGATTAACAACCATATTCAACAGACACATTGAGAAACCTGCAATAAATGCTCCAAGCAAATAAATAACAAAAGCAGATGTTTCGCTTGCATAACCTGACAAGTATTGAACCCCAACTCCAATAAAACCAACAGCTATTGCAATTAATGCTGTCTTTTTATAACCTAAGCGTTGAAGTAATAAACCTCCAGGTATCCCCATAACCGCATAAGCAATGAAGTTTGCCGCATTACCTAACATGCCGAGGAAATTAGACACTCCAAACTGCTCCTTTAACACATTACCCATCGGGGCAGCTAAATTTGTCACGAAAGAGATCATACCGAATAACAGTATCATCATTACTATCGCAACAACATTCCCATTTTGTTTTTTTTGTGTACTCATTGTAATTAAATTTTAATTCTATTGATTATTATTTTGCTTGATTTTTCATAAAACTCCCAAAAGTACTACTTTTTTA
>DAIOHI010000343.1:0-3399 GCA_036744815.1 Paludibacteraceae bacterium | reverse complement strand
AAGTGTGGATACTGTCTTCGTCCATTTGGATAATGATTTCTGATTGATGCCGGATGCTGTTTTTTTTATAGAAACTTAGAAAAAGAAGATTTTATGAAAATGAAAGCTTAGGATTTTTTGAGATTTTTGCATTTTTGTTTAACAGTTTAAATGATTTCGCCCAATAAATCTATAATATTTATTGACGCGCTCGATTTTTTATTTAAAAATAAGAGCTAAAAGGCTTATCTTTGCGAGTTGAATTTTTAAATTAAATGATTATTCTTCAGCTTATGAGAAGAATAATTAATATGCAGTTGTCGGAAAATGGATTACTCAATTATACCTTCTCCTTGTTATGTGCTCGATGAAAAGGCTTTTCGGAGAAATCTCGAACTTATTCGTTCGGTAAAAGAACGTTCGGGAGCGGAAATTATTCTTGCTTTCAAAGCCTTTGCGATGTGGAGTGCTTTCCCTATTGTGCGCGAATATATTCCGTATTCTACGGCAAGTTCGTTGGCAGAGGCTCGTTTGGCTTTTGAGGAAATGGGAAGTCCCGCGCATACTTACGCGCCGGCTTATACCGATAAAGACTTTCCCGAAATAATGGCTCACAGCAGTCATATTACATTTAATTCTCTTACGCAATTCGAACGATTTTATCCGCAAACGATTGGAAAAAATATTTCTTGCGGCTTGCGGATTAATCCGGAGTATTCCGTTGTCGAAACTGATTTGTACAATCCTTGCGCGCCGGGTTCCCGCTTGGGTGTGGTTGCCGATTTACTGGGCGATGCCTTGCCCGAAGGGGTTGAAGGATTGCATTTTCATACATTGTGCGAATCCTCTTCTTACGATTTGCAGGAAATTTTGGATGTGGTTGAGGAGAAGTTTGGGAAGTTTTTTGCGCAGATAAAATGGTTGAACATGGGCGGCGGACATCTGATGACGCGTAAAGATTACGATGTGGAGCATTTGATTCGTTTGCTTCTTTCTTTTAAAGCGAAATATCCTCATTTGCGCATCATCCTCGAACCGGGAAGTGCTTTTGCTTGGCAAAGTGGCGTGCTGCTTTCTTCGGTGATTGATGTGGTCGAAAATCATGGAATAAAAACCGCGATGCTCGATGTGTCTTTTGCCTGTCATATGCCCGATTGCTTGGAAATGCCTTACAAACCTTTTATAGAAGGAGCGAGCGATCCTGTTGCGGGGAAACCCACTTATCGAATGGGCGGGAACAGCTGCTTGTCGGGCGATTTTTATGGTTCATGGTCTTTTGACGGGCCTCTAAGCCTGGGAGATAAAATTGTATTTCAAGATATGATCCATTATACAATGGTAAAAACAACGATGTTCAATGGAGTGTCGCATCCGAATATAGGTATTTGGACTGTGGATGATAAATTTAAGTTGATTCGTAGTTTCGGATACGAGGATTATAAGAATAGAATGTCTTGAGTCTTGATTTTGTTTTAAAAAAACAAACAGAATTATTATTGAAATTAGTTGAATTTTGGAAAATCAAAAAGCTATCTTGCGAACAGAAATTATTATCGACTGGAGCGAACTCGATGCTTTTGGTCATGTGAATAACCTGCAAATAATGAAATATGCCCAAACGGCAAGAGTCCACTATCTGGAGTCGCTTGGGTTGATGCAGCAGTTTCTGGAAGAAAAGAAAGGACCTATCTTGGCGGCTATTAATACGCAATTTCGCAAACCCTTGTTTTATGGAGGAAGGGCACTTGTGGAAACAAAAGTGACAAATATAGGCAACACAAGCATTAAACTTCAACATCGAATTCTGAATGACAAAGGGGAGATTGTTGCCGAAGTGGAGGATGTGATTGTATATTACGATTTTGTGAAGAATAGCAAGTTGTCGGTAAGCGCCGAAATTCGGGCAAAAATTGGATTGAATTGATTATCGTATTATATTGCGAGAATAGAAGAATTGAAAGGTATAGGTAAAAATCATGAGTCAAACTCAATATTCATCTGTTTTATTGGAAAAAGCCGTCAGCGAATTTTCGAATTTGCCGGGTATCGGGCGCAAAACCGCGTTGAGATTGGTGCTTCATCTGTTGAAACAACCGGAGGATAATGTGTTTGGTTTTGGAAATTCGATTATACGTTTGCGTCAGGAAATACGTTATTGCAAGTGTTGTCATAATATTTCGGATACGGAAATCTGCCAATTGTGTGCCAATCCTTCGCGCGATCGCGAAATAGTTTGCGTGGTTGAAAACATTAAGGATGTAATTTCCATTGAAAATACACAGCAATTTCGTGGATTGTATCATGTGCTGGGCGGTATTATTTCGCCAATGGATGGGGTAGGACCGAAGGATTTGGAAATCGAAAGTTTGATAAAGCGAGTTTCCGACGACGAAGTGAAAGAAGTGATATTGGCTCTCAGCACCACCATGGAAGGGGATACGACTAATTTTTACATCTTCAGAAAACTTGCGCCTTTGAATGTGAAAATTACGACCATCGCGAGAGGAATCGCTATTGGAGATGAATTGGAATATGCCGACGAAATTACCTTAGGACGTTCAATATTGAATAGAGTGGAGTTTACAAGCTCCTTTAAATAATGTATTTATGCAACAAGTAATAAAAAGAACAAGCATTTTTTTCTATTTGATGTTTATTGTTACGATATTGTCGGTAGTTGGCGGATATTATTTTGCGACTGAGGGATTTGTTGTAAATGAAGAAATGAAAGTAAATCTATCTTCCGCTTATTTTTTATATGTCTTGGCAGTAATTCCGCTTACTTTTTACTTGTTTAATAAGCAGATAAAAAAAACAGCTTTGATCGAAAACGAAAACGTCCGATTGGAAAAATACCAACAGGCATCAACCTTGCGTATTCTACTTATTGGCAGTGCGATGATTCTCGGAACAATTATTTTTTCCTTTCTATTTCGTACACAATCCATTCTATTTTGTACAGGAATAGCTGTTTTAGCAATGCTCTTTTGCGTTCCCTCCAAAGCAAAACTAATGAGCGAATTGGGAATTGATGATGAAGCTATTGATGAGAAAGATGAAAATACCGATACCGAATAAAAATTGATAATTATAAATAGATAAATATATATGACTATTGCAGTAGATTTTGATGGAACGATTGTTGTTCATGAATATCCCGCTATCGGAAAGGAAATTCCTTTTGCGATTGATACGCTCAAGCGTTTGCAGCAGGAGCAGCACCGCCTTATCCTGTGGACGGTGAGAGAAGGGAAGGAGTTGGAAGACGCAGTGGCTTTTTGTGCCGAGCGAGGATTGGAGTTTTATGCTGTAAATAGTAATTTTCCTGAAGAATTGACTGGGATTACTCAGCCTCGAAAACTTACTGTCGATCTGTTTATTGACGATAGAAATCTAGGCGGAATTCCTGATTGGGGAGTG
>DAIOHI010000342.1:0-3409 GCA_036744815.1 Paludibacteraceae bacterium | reverse complement strand
TGTACAACACCTATTCATTCTTCTCGCTCTATGCGAATGTGGATAAATTTAGTGCTTCGGAAGCTGAAATACCTGTGGCAAATCGTCCCGAAATCGACCGTTGGGTTATTTCGTTGTTGAATACCTTGGTAAAAGAAGTTACCGAGCATTACGAAAACTACGAACCGACACGTGCCGGACGCGCCATTGCCGATTTTGTGAACGAAAACCTGAGTAACTGGTACGTGCGCCTCAACCGCAAACGCTATTGGGGAGGCGAGTACAACGAAGATAAAATCGCGGCTTATCAAACGCTTTATCTATGATGGCTCCGATTGCGCCCTTCTATGCGGATCGTTTGTATTTGGATTTAGGAGGAGAGACTTCCGTCCATTTGGCAAAATTCCCGACTTACGACGAAACGTTGATCGACAAAAACTTGGAAGAATGTATGCAGCTGGCACAACAGATTTCGTCCATGACCTTGGCTTTGCGTCGTAAAGCTGAGAAGAAAGTGCGCCAACCGCTTACAAAAGCTGTTGTTCCGGCGATGGACGAAAAGACTTTTCACCAGATACAATATATTGCCGACTTGGTTAAAGCCGAAGTCAACATCAAGGAATTGGAAGTTATTCCGGCAGATGCCGATATGGATAATCTGGTTAAGAGGATTAAAGCCAACTTTAAAACTCTTGGTAGCCGATACGGTAAATTGATGAAGGACGTGGCGCAAGCTATTGCCTCTTTCAGCAAAGAGCAAATCAGCGAGATAGAACGCAAGGGCGCCTACTCATTCACCCTTCCATCGGGCGATCCGGTGGATTTGACGCTCGAGGATGTAGAAATTGTTACCGAAGATATGCCCGGCTGGTTGGTTGCCAACGAAGGCAAACTCACCGTAGCACTCGACATTACGCTTACCGATGCGTTGGTAAAAGAAGGTATTGCCCGTGAATTGGTAAACCGTATTCAAAATATCCGCAAATCGAGCGGTTACGATATTACCGACCGCATTTTAGTAGCGGTAGAAAAGCGCGACGAAATAAACGCCGCCGTTGAAGAATTCGGAGCTTACATTGCCACGCAAGTATTGGCTGACAGCGTTACTTTACAGAACAGTCTGCCCGATGCCCTAGAGTTGGATTTTGACGAATATGTAGTAAAAATTAAAGTCGAAAAGATAGGCTGATTATAACAGTTTATAGTTTCAGTATAGTTGAAAACAAAATAAATCAAAGAAATGGGATGTAGTGAAAATTGCATCCTATTTTCTTTAGGTTAGCTATATATAATTGTGCCTGGGTAAATTGGAGCTGATTTTGTTAGTTCTATCTCAATTTAAAAGAACGATTTATGAATGAAATAACAATACGAGAAATCAAAGAAAGTGAGATTTGGAAGCTCGAAGACATGATGTACGAAGCCGTTTATCAGTCAGACGAGCAGAACTTGATTCCGAGAAGCGTTTTAAATGTTCCGGAAGTTCGTGTTTACATAAAAGATTTTGGAACGTTAGAAGATGATTATTGTTTAGTCGCGGATTTGAAAGATGAAATAATTGGTGCTGTTTGGGTTAGAATTTTGTCGGGCGAAATCAAAGGTTATGGAAATGTCGATAACGAAACACCCGAGTTTGCAATTTCCTTGTTTAAAGAATACAGAAACCAAGGAATCGGCACAAAAATGATGATACAAATGATTGATTATTTACAAGCAAAAGGCTATAAACAGACTTCATTAAGTGTGCAAAAAGAAAATTATGCGGTGAAATTATATGAAAATCTGGGCTTTGAAACGATTGAAGAGAATGACGAAGATTATTTGATGCTGCTAAAGTTAAACTAAATAACAACTTGAAAATACTTGAATTTGTAAACTTTTAGAACATATAACGGATAGTTAGTGCATATAAACCCGGATGATTTAAAAACATCAATCTTTTTTTTGTACATTTGTAGCCAATTGCATTTAAAAAATATGATAGAATTAAGCGAACAAGAACAGTTTAGACGCCAAAGTTTAGAAGAAATGCGGAAATTGGGCATTGAGCCCTATCCCGCAGCAGAGTATCCCACCAACGCCTTTTCTGTTGATATAAAAAATAACTTCAAAGACGAAGAAAGTGGAAAACCCGTATGCGTAGCCGGACGTATCATGAGCCGCCGTATTATGGGCAAAGCTTCTTTCGTAGAATTACAAGATTCCAAAGGACGCATTCAGATATATATAAGCCGCGACGATATTAATACCGAAGCGCAACCCGAAATGTACAACACGGTATTCAAAAAACTATTGGATATCGGTGATTTTATCGGCATCAAAGGTTTTGTGTTCCGCACGCAAATGGGCGAAATAAGCATTCACGCGCAAGAACTGACGGTTCTTAGCAAGTCGCTTCGTCCGCTTCCCATTGTAAAATACAAAGACGGCGTTGCTTACGACGCTTTCGAAGATCCTGAGCAACGCTACCGCCAGCGTTACGTTGACTTGGTAGTGAACGAAGGCGTTAAAGATATTTTTCTTAAGCGCACCAAGGTTTACCAATCGATGCGAGAATTGTTTCTTTCCTACAATTACGTTGAGGTGGAAACGCCCGTTTTGCAACCCATTCCGGGAGGAGCTGCGGCTCGTCCTTTTATCACGCATCATAATGCTTTAGATATTCCGCTTTATCTTCGGATTGCCAACGAATTATACCTAAAACGCTTGATTGTAGGCGGCTTTGAAGGTGTATATGAGTTTGCAAAGGATTTCCGCAACGAAGGAATGGACCGTACACACAATCCGGAATTTACCGTAATGGAAATTTATGTGGCGTACAAGGACTATAATTGGATGATGGATTTTACTGAAAAGATGATCGAGAAAGTTTGTCGTGACGTAAATGGCAAAACGGAAGTTGAAATCGGGGGTAAAACCATTTCCTTCAAAACGCCGTTTAAACGCATTTCAATGCTTGATTCAATAAAAGAGCATACCGGTTATGATTTGAATGGAAAGAGCGAAGACGAAATACGCGAGATTGCTAAAACGCTGCATATTGAGGTTGACGAAACCATGGGCAAAGGCAAACTGATTGATGAGATATTCGGCGAAAAGTGCGAAGGAAATTATATTCAACCTACTTTCATTACCGATTATCCGATTGAAATGAGTCCGCTTTGCAAACGTCACCGCAGTAATCCGGAACTTACCGAGCGCTTCGAATTAATGGTAAACGGTAAGGAATTAGCAAATGCTTATTCAGAACTGAATGACCCTATCGACCAATTGGGACGTTTCCAAGACCAATTGAAACTGAGTGAAAAGGGCGACGACGAAGCTATGTTTATCGATATGGATTTTGTGCGTGCGTTGGAGTACGGAATGCCGCCTACATCGGGTATGGGAATTGGTATGGACCGCTTGGTAATGCTAATGACCGGACAGC
>DAIOHI010000341.1:0-3412 GCA_036744815.1 Paludibacteraceae bacterium | reverse complement strand
ATTTCCTGAGGAATTTCGTGCAAGACAACGGCTAAAGTCGTAGCAAGCCCTAATTCGGGAGAAGCCATCCAAGCAACAGCAATCAGAATTCCGTCTGTGAAATTATGAAAAGCATCTGCATACAGGCTTAAATATCCATAAGTTTTTATTTGATTATGAGAATGATTCGCACTGTGAATATGTAAATATTGATCGGTAAGAAGAAAAATCAAAAAACCGCCCAAAACAAGAAAAGCAACAGTGGAAGATTCGTGAATATGAAAATAGGATTCGGGCAATAAATGAAAAAACGTATTCCCAAGTAAAGCGCCAATGGCAAAACAGACAAGAAAAACAAGTATCTTTTTCAGCTTGTCGAGTCGCAAAGATATCAGAAAAATACCAGAGAAGGACACCAAGCTAACGATCAATGTACTTGCAATAGCGTAAAGCCATGTTTTATCCATAGTTTTCTGTAATAACAGTGAGATTTTATCCCTTTATTTCCGAATTTTGAAAGACAAAGCTACAAAAAGCACTTTTATCTACCAACCGGATTGTAGCAAAAAGTAAAATTATGCGTTTGATTATTCAAGTTTGTGTGTTGCTTCAGGAAGATATTTTATAAATCAACACCGTGGCATAGGCGGTCATTCCTTCTTTTCGTCCTACGAAACCCACTTTTTCACTCGTTGTGGCTTTTATTGAAATTGTATCAAGAGGAACTTGCATCACTTCTGACAAGCAGGATTGCATCGCCGGAATATGCGGATTTATTTTAGGTTCTTCGGCACAAATGGTACAATCAGCATTTCCAAATTCATAAGCATTTTCGCGTAACAACAACATTGTTTTTGCAAGCAAAATCTTGCTATCAACGTTTTTGAAATCAGCCGAAGTATCCGGGAAATGAAATCCAATATCACGTAAATTAGCCGCACCGAGAATCGCGTCGCACAAAGCATGAATCAACACATCAGCATCGGAATGTCCAAGTAAACCCAGCGGATGTTCAATCCGAATACCTCCAAGCCAAAGTTCCCGATTCGGAGCAAAAACATGTACATCGTAGCCAAAGCCTACGCGAAAAGGATTCATATACAGTGGTAAGTTTTTTAATCAGTAAGCGGTAAGCTGATGATTCATGCTTACCGCTTATGTTATTAATTTGCTAAATTTTTCAATCCGAATAAATCGAAAGAAAGACCTAAACGAAGCGTACCGTCCAAAGGATTGGTTTGTGCAACCGAAATCACGTAACCGGCATCCAGTTGAAATACATTCAATTTGAATCCCACACCTGCGGTAAAGAACTTACGATTACCTTTGTTTTGATGTTCATGGAAATATCCGCCACGAACAAAGAATTGATTGTTGTAAGCGTACTCAGCTCCAAGTGACCACATAACCTCTTGTAATTCTTCTTTAAATCCATTAGGCGCATCGCCAAAAGACTTAAATATCCCTGCAATAGGAGTCATGTCGCGATACTCGTCCCGCATTGCTTCATAATCTGGATTGTTTGAACCATCTGGAAGTTTTGCTCTTGGGAATGAAGGCACTAATAATTTATTAAGATCAGCACTAACCGAAATTCTGTTGTAAGCATCAATAGGATAATCGAAAGATGCACCCAAACGAAGATTTGTCGGGATAAAATTGTTTGTTTGATTATCATCGTAGGAAATTTTCGTTCCTATATTCGATATATTCAATCCGAAAGCCAAGTTAGCATCTCCACTCGCCATCATAATTGGCGTACGATAATAAGCGGCTACATCAGCAGCAAAAACAAGCCCCGGATTCAAGTCGTCGGTAGTTCCCAAATTGGAACGAATAAAGCGCAAAGCCACCGAACCGGACAACTTTTCCGACATCAACAAAGTATAAGCCGCATCAAGTGCGAAATCATTCGGATGTATCTTGTTGGTTGTCTCACCTTCATGATCTGTCAAAACAACTTCTCCAAGCGAGAAAAAGCGCAAAGAACCGCTTAATGTCATTCGTTCGTCGAAACGCCAATATCCGGCGAGATAAGACAGATTGATATCGCTAACCAACTGGCTCAACCAAGGAGTAAAGGAAAACGTTAATCCAACTTCGCTATCCATAAAAGCATATTTCGCAGGGTTCCAATACTGAGAAGCTACATCTGGAGTGGTAGCAGCACCCAAATCGCCCATACCGCCTGCGCGAGCATCAGGAGTAATGGTTAGAAATGGAAGACCTGTCAATAATGGATTCAACTGATCGTTTACATCTTGAGCATTTATTACTGAAAATCCGAATACGGCAACTACCGTTATTGCAAAAAACTTTCTCATTAAAAACATCTTTTTATTTTACGTTCTATATATACCTCTCAACATCCTCTCAGCAAGAGAATAAGCGAAGTATATTCAACTATTTGTTTATATTACTGATTTTTTATAATTATTTTATTTGTTTTCGACACCGACCGACCTTCGATTGTAGATATACTGATACGATAAAGATAAAGTCCGTTCGACAATTTTTCTCCATTATTCGAAGTCAAATTCCATGGAATTGTTTCTGTTGTCGATTGATTAAATGTCCAGATTAATCTTCCCGAAAGATCGAACACATCGACTGTTGCTTTTAATATTGTTTCAGGTCTATCGTGTGTAATTTTGAAATACACAACGTCGGTAACAGTTGCCGGATTCGGATAGCTGATTACCGAGAAAATCTCCGGCTCAAGTCCCATCACTACTTCAAAATCGAAGGATACTGTTGTGGAATTATTCAACAAATCCCAAACCCGATAAGTCAAGGTATGCTTGCCCTCTGCCAATTCTGTCAATTTATAACGAGCCGTTCCACGTTTATAACTTCCCAATTCCGATTCAAAATAACTGTTCAACACGTAGGATTGATTAGGATCATTGTCAACAGTCAAAGTCATATCGTGTCCTATTCCACTTCCAACGGTGTTTATTCCGTTTTCATCGCTTACAGTAGCAACGAAGTATGGACTTTCATTTACTTTGTCTTTGGAAGCAAATCCAAGATGATTCAAGTAAATTTGCTCAATAATAGGTCCTTCGTTATCATTAATAAGAACGCCACTTTCTCCTCCAATTTTGAAATTTTCAAAATAACCTTGGGCTTCGTAATCATTTTCGTCGTCTTGAGCGTAATAATTGATTCTACCACCGCCATAGTTATATTTGATGTCTTTTGGAATCATAAAGGTTATGCTAAAACGACCGTTATTTACTACGGCTTTTCCGGAGAACAACATATTAGGACGATCTTTGTATTTAAACAAGGTGTCAATTTCCTCTTTGTCATTATTGAGCGTAGTTATTATTTGTTCTTTATCATAAATATTCACGCTTACGCTTCCGTTAAAATCAGAAACAACATCACCATTATCGTCAATCACACTGCCTTGCAACGTATTTACGGA
>DAIOHI010000340.1:0-3427 GCA_036744815.1 Paludibacteraceae bacterium | reverse complement strand
GGCATTGTTCATTCCTATTTTGTTTAATAATTCACGACGTGGAAAAGCGTAATACTCTTCGTCGTCATTAATAACATCTCTCATTAATTGGCAAACGATATTGGTTGTCCCCGACGAATAAAGCCAAACAGAATCGGGCTGCACATCGGCTTTTTTGCTTAAAGTATATGTCGCCATATCGCCGTTTTTGAAAAGCATCCTATTTACATCCGAATTGCTTCCATAGTTTTCGTTCCATTCCAAACCGCTACTCATTTGAAGCAGATTCTTCAATGTAATATGCGAACGTTCGTCGTTTTTCCAAGCATTTATCTCAGCAGGAGCATCAATATCCATCCGCCCTTGATTCACAAGTATCCCTACAAGCGTATTGGTGAAGCTTTTCGCCATCGACCAACTAAGAAAACGAGTTTCTGGCGACAAATCACTTCTATAACGCTCGGCAACTAATTGGTTTTTATAAGCCACCGCTACAGCAAAACTTCCTTTATGAGAGGCTGTATCAGCAAAAACCTCATCCAAAGCAGCATTCAATCTCGCTACATCAATCCCTTGTGGAATTGTGTCGGATAGTTTATTACCTTGGGGCCAAGCCAGCGTATCGGGGTTAACGTCGGGAAGCGGAACAATCCGGTAAGCTCTTGAGCGAATTTCATTCTCGCTATAATCGCGCACTAATGTACAGCCAAATCCGTCGATGTAAATAGCCTTGGATTTCCAAAACAGGAAACGACTTTCGACTTCTTTTTTCTCATAATCGACTGTATTATGATTGTATTTGATAAATGAAAAGTTCAAGTCTTCCTTTTCGAGGCTCTCCTGTGTACGTCCGGCAACGAAAATACCTGAAGCCAGATTCTTCGCCGCATATCCGGTTATAATCGGAGCTAATGTTCCAAAAACAACAAATCCGACAGCAACAATTAGCAGCAAAACAGATACGATGATTATACTTAACTTTCTCTTCATACGTTTATTATTAAATCATATTTTCAAAAAAAAATCACAAAGCAAATATAGCTAAAAAAAGAAAGACTATTCTAATAAAGAGTTTATTGTTGCATGAACTGTTTTTAAATGCCAATCGACATAAGAATAAAAAGATAAAGAAGCTGATTTATTTACAAATTATATTTTTTATTAACACATTCTTTTATAGTTGTTTATTTGCTTTTTACAATTAATATTTAGTATATTTGTCAAAAATAAAAGTATTGATCTTTAGAAATCAAATCTTCGACAAAACATCATTAAAGAAAGCACAAAAAGACATATTGTATAAATCAGAAAGCATTTTCATACATATTTAAGCAAATTTCCATTTTCATCTACATAAAATGAATTTCGTTTTAAAGTCAAATAACCTGTGTTGATAAAAATATAAGAACTAAAACAAACAACCAGATCTTATGAAAAAAAATAAACTGAACTTAAAAATTTTCTTTTGCTTCATTGCCTTATTTGTTTTCACACTAAGTTGTAAACAAAGCACAGAAAAAACTGACAACACAAAAGATGCGCGACATCTTCAAGAGACTGAAAATATAAACTTAAAAAACGAACAAAGAGCTGAAAATTATTTTAACAAACCTTGTTCTGACCTAAAAACTTTTCTTAACGAAGAGATCATAAAAAAAGGAAAATTATCATCCGATTCCTCTATCATTTATATAGTATCAAAAAGCCGGATAGAAGCATTTAATCAAGCTCAAGCAACCTGCATTAGACTAAATTCAGAATTAGCCGAAAAAAATGATTCATTGACCATCTTCCTTCTTCCCAAGGATTTGGGAGAACTAAACATCTTTGATACGGAGCAAAAAGGCAGCTATATTACCCTATCTATGAAACTTCGCTGCACAAATATTCTCACAAAAGAAATACAGTACATCTCCCTTAGAAAGTACAATGATTTGAAATAAAAAGAGTTGTTTCTCTCCAAATCAAGTTTACAAAATTTCCAACAATCAATTTATCGAATGACGCTGCCTTTGGCAATATAAATAGAATCATTCGACAGTTTTGCTATATCGTAAAATGCAATAAATTCTTCGAGTAGAAACACATTAATCTTCTCATTTGAGTTCATCTGACGCAGCCTCTCTTTTTCGGAGGAAAACCATCAAGCTCGAAAATAAAACCAAAAGTCTTATTGTTCATTTTAACACATTTCAAATCTCTTATTTTTCTTTGTTCGCTAGTTTTTAACTTCCTTTTAATCAGCGATTATTCTTTTTCTATTATTAATTATCCTCTTTCATCTTATTGTATCATATACGAAATGTAATTATTTGTTTTTCAATTATTTAACCAAACAAGCAGGCAATAATGATTTCGTTTGAAGAAATCTTTTTTATATTTGCACTATCATAATTTTATATTTTTGACAGTTAACCTTCGTCTCATGAAACTAAATTACATTCATACCTTTGTTTCTGTCGATTGTGTTGTCTTCGGTTTTGATGACGAACAGTTGAACATACTGCTTGTTCGGCGTGGAGATACGGAAGAAAAAGCTTCGAAAAATATGAAATTGCCCGGAAGCTTGATTTACGATGAAGAAGATGTTGACGATGCTGCTCATCGCGTATTGTTCGAGCTTACAGGCATTAAACGAATGTCGCTGAAACAATTTCGTTGTTTTGCTTCGCCAAATAGAGCTCGAAACGAAGACGACAAAAAGTGGCTCGACAAAGAGTACCAACCCAACATCAATCGACTTATTACGGTAGCTTACCTTTCTTTGTGCAAAATAGACCGAAAACTGATAAACATTTCAAAATATAAAGATTCCGAATGGTGTCCGTTGAGCAAATTGCCTTCGATGCCCTTCGATCACAATGAAATTGTGCTTGCCGCTTTGCACGAAATCAGGCGTTGGATTGAATCGGATCCGGTCATTATTTTTGAGTTGCTTCCATCTAAATTCACTATTACTCAGGTACGTCGGCTTTATGAAGCGATCTACAATAAAAAAATCGACGTACGCAATTTTCATAAAAAAATAGCCGCAATGTCTTATATCGTTGCCCTTGACGAGAAACAACAAAATGTTTCGCATAGAGCGGCTCAATACTATAAATTTGACAAAACTATTTACAATAAACGTAAAACCAATATTCAATAGAAAATAATCGGATATTACTTAGAGTAAATCATAAATCTAAAATTTAAAATATGTACTTATTAGGATACGACATTGGAAGTTCTTCGGTAAAAGCTTGCATTGTAAATGCCGACACAGGAAAAATAATAGCTTCAGATTTTTTCCCTAAGGAAGAAATGAAAATCACCGCTCTTAAAGCAGGTTGGGCTGAGCAAGAACCGTCTGATTGGTGGGAGAATCTGAAAGCGGCGCATCATTCGGTAATGGACAAAGCAAAGCTAAAAGGCGAAGAAATAAAAGCCATCGGCATCACTTGGCAAA
>DAIOHI010000339.1:0-3450 GCA_036744815.1 Paludibacteraceae bacterium | reverse complement strand
AAATCGTTGTAATGCGCCATCAGCAAAATACCGTTGCGCGTGGCGATACCGAAGAGCGAAATGAAACCGATGATAGCCGGAATACTGATATCGCCCGAAGTAAAGAAAATGGCATATACCCCACCGATAAGTGCCAAAGGCAGATTGAGCAGGATAACCATCGATTGCCGTCCGTTCTTAAACTGATTGTAGAGCAAGAGGAAGATGATGATAATGGCAAAAACCAAGGCTAGCATCAAAGTGCGCGAAGCCGCTTGTTCGCTTTCGAACTGCCCGCCGTACTCGATATGATAGCCTTCGGGCAGCGTTACCGATTGCTCGATGTTGCGTTGAATATCGCTAACCACACCACCTAAATCGCGCCCTGCCACGTTTGCCGACACTACTATTTTGCGTTGTACATTCTCGCGGTTAATGGTGTTGGGTCCGGTAGAGGAACGTATTTCGGCAACGTATTCGAAGGGAATCTTTTGTCCGTCGTCGGTATCAATAAGCAGATTGCGTATTTTGTCGGCGGTATCTTTGTAGTCGTCCTTCACTTTCAGTGTCAGGTCGAAGGTTTTGCCGTCGTCGTACACCTGCGACACTACGCTACCCGCCAGCAGAGTTCCCACCACTTCCGAAAACTCGGGGAAGCTCACTCCGTAGCGAGCCATCAATTCGCGCTTGGGCACAATTTTCATCTGCGGACGTTAAATTTGCTGCTCCACATTAAGGTCGGCAATGCCTTCCACACTTTCGATAGAGGATTTTATCTGATTTCCGATGTTGTAAAGCTGTTGCAAATCGCTTCCAAATAATTTAATGGCGATATTAGCCTTAGTCCCCGACAGCATGTGATCGAGGCGGTGCGAAATAGGCTGACCGATTTCGACACTTACCCCCGGAATATTGCCTAATTTCTCGCGCACTTCGGCAAGCAGCTCGTCTTTCGAACGTTTATCCAACTCAAAAGGCGCTTCTATTTCCGATACATTTACCCCGAAAGCATGTTCGTCCAACTCGGCACGCCCTGTTTTACGCCCTACGGTTTGTATTTCGGGAATGGAGAGCAAAAGCTCTTCCGCATGACGACCAATCTTATCCGACTCGTCAATAGAAACACCCGGCAAGGTGCTTAAGGTTATCGTAAACGAACCTTCGTTGAAAGGCGGCAGGAAGTTACGCCCCAAAGTGAAGACCACTACAAGCGCCGAAACAAGCAAAGCAAGCGTTCCGCCAACCACCCATTTCTGATGCGCCAATGCCCAATGGAGGCTCTTTTCGTAGATCTTCTTCAACCAACGTACCAACTTGGGTTCGCGTTCCTCTTTATCGGCTTTCCCTTTGCCCAACATATAGCTGCAAAGCACCGGCGTAACGGTAAGGGCAATAAGCGTGGACGCGAGCATCGCCACAATAAAAGCGATACCGAGTGGAATAAGCATACGTCCTTCCATACCGCTAAGGAAGAAAAGTGGAAGGAAGCTTACCGAAATAATAAGCGTGGAGTTGAAGATAGGCATACGCACTTCTTTTGATGCTTCGTACACCACATCGAGCACTTTCTGCCGTTCGCCTTCGGGCTTCTTCCGGTTGAGCCGCAGATGCCGATACACGTTTTCCACGTCAATAATGGCATCGTCCACCAGCGAACCGATGGAAATAGCAAGCCCTCCCAAGCTCATGGTGTTGATAGTCAACCCCATTAACTTCAGCACAATAATAGCCGCCAACAAAGACAAAGGAAGAGTTATTACCGAAATAAAGGTAGTGCGCCCGTTCATCAGGAAGAGGATAAGCACAATCACTACGAAGATAGAACCTTCGTAAAGCGACTTTTCGACATTGCCAATGGAGTTTTTGATAAAACGCTCCTGAAGGAAAATATCAGTCGAAACACGGATATCCGCAGGTAAGGACTTTTGTAAATCGTCAATCGACGACTTTAATTTCTCTGTAAGTTCAATAGTGTTGGTACTCGGTTGCTTGGTAATGGTCATCAACACCGCCGGTTTTGCCCGCTCGGAAGCCACTCCTAACTTCGGAAGCTTCCCTCCTACTTGAATGTCGGCAACATCAGCCAATGTTATCACGCTCCGTCCCTGTTTTTTCACCAGCACCTTACCCATTTCTTCCACATCGGTTAGCTGCATCATACCGCGCACGATGTATTCGTTTCCGTATTCGTAGAGTACGCCTCCCGCCACGTTTTGATTCATTTCAATTACCGCGGCGTTTACCTCGTCGAAACTCACATTGTAATGCTTCATCCGTCCGGGATCGAGCAGTATTTGATACTCCTTCATATCGCCGCCGATAACCGTTACCTGCGCCACGCCACCCACCGAGAGCAGTCGCGGACGGAAAGTCCAGTCGGCAATAGTCCGTAAATCGAGCAATGAGGTAGAATCGGAACTGATGCCGATAATCATTACCTCGCCCATAATGGAAGATTGCGGTCCGAGCACCGGTTGTCCTACATTGTCGGGGAAAGCTTCACCCACAGTAGCCAATTTCTCGGTAACTATCTGACGGGCTTTGTAAATATCCGTTCCCCAATCGAATTCTACCCACACTACCGAAAAACCCGTAGTGGACGACGAACGTACACGGCGCACATCTGTAGCACCGTTTACCGACGTTTCGATAGGGAAAGTTACCAGCCGCTCCACCTCTTCGGCAGCCATGCCGCTGGCTTCGGTCATTACCACCACAGTGGGCGCGTTGAGGTCGGGAAAAACATCCACCTCCATATTGCTCACGGTAAAAATACCGCCGAAGAACAACAGCGCAGCACCTACAAGCACCAACAAACGGTTGTGTAATGCAAAGTGGATGACTTTATTTAGAAAGCCTGACTTTTCTTTCTCCTTCGGGCTTTCTATATTATTTTTATTATTCATATATATTCTTGATTTAATTGTTCTTACTTAAAGCGAATCAAGTAGTAACTCTGTTATGTTGCACGTAGTAGTGTTGCTAAACCATCATTAGTAGTGTTACTAAGCCATCGTTA
The DNA here is from genome assembly GCA_036744815.1 of Paludibacteraceae bacterium. Lineage (GTDB taxonomy): Bacteria > Bacteroidota > Bacteroidia > Bacteroidales > Paludibacteraceae > H1. The sequence goes on along the minus strand of DAIOHI010000339.1, from coordinate 452 downwards.
GTAGTGTTGCTAAGCTATCATTAGTAGCACTAGCTTAATACGCTTTTCTTGCATTACACTTTTCTAACATCCCTTCCTAATGCTCGTGCCCGTGCGGAATGCTTGCCGAAGCCGATGCCAGTTTCACATGATAGGCGCCTTGCGTTACCACAACATCGCCTTCCGCTATGCCTGAAATCAGTTCTACCCTATCGCCATTGCTCTGTCCAAGCTTCACGCTTTGACGCTGATAACCTTCTTCGTCCAATTGCTTGTAAACGAAAAACAAGCCTTGCTCCTCAACCAATGCCGACTGCGGAACAGAAATCACCTTCTGTCTCTCTCCACCCAGAAGATAAACCTCCACATAAGAACCGGACATAAATCCGCCGTTGTTATCAAACTCAAAAGTTACGGGAACAAGGTAGCCATCGCCCGAAAGCGATTTTCCGAAAGAAACAAACTTTCCTTTC
>DAIOHI010000338.1:0-3454 GCA_036744815.1 Paludibacteraceae bacterium | reverse complement strand
TCTATTAATTGTTCTTCAGACCCATTCGTATAACCGGTATGCGAAAAAACAATTTTACCATTTCCATCTACAATGAAAGTAGCAGGAATCATATTTACGCCTAATGCTCGTTTAAAATCACTATTGGGATCTAGTAATACTTCGTATTCCCAGCCGTATGATTTTACCGAAGGTCCAACTTTCAATGAATTTTGTCCTTCGTCAATGCTAATCGCAAAGAGTTTCACTCCTGTTTCATCTTGCCAATCGGGATAAACTTCGTGAATAGCACTAAGTTCGCGCAAACAAGGCTTACACCAAGTGGCAAAAAAACTGATAATAAATGGTTTCCCATCGTTGTTGATGGTTTTTGTGTCAATAGTTTTTCCGGATATGTTTTTTAATGTTACCGAAGGTAGTTGAGCAAAACTTGTTGCAGCGATAAAAATGCAAAGGGAAGTGAAAAGTAGCTTTTTCATATTTTTTTGATAGTGATTGTTGTAATTGAATGACAAAAGTAATAATATTCTGCCAATCAATTGCGTGAAAATTATTTTAGAGATCAATCTCTTTTATTTATTCTACTACATACTAGCTTCTGTGCCTATTTTTTCGAAGTGATGTAGAGAATTTGTAGAGTTTATTTTTTTGTTGTCGATTTCTATCTCTCTCGACAGAATCTGTATTTTATGTAATAATAAACTCTTTTGGTTTTTTACGGTTAAAATGCTTTCAATTCTTCTTTTCGGTTTATTTTAATTGATTTTTGTACTGATTTATTGTTTCTTCTAGTCCGAGGTAAAGCGCGTCGCTTATCAAAGCGTGCCCAATCGAAACTTCGTCGAGCCAAGGAATATTACGATGTAGATAGGCTAAATTTTCGAGGCTCAGGTCGTGTCCGGCATTGATGCCTAATCCCAATTTTTGAGCGAGTTTAGCAGCTTCTACGAAAGCTGCCACAGCTTTTTCTTTACTTGTCGGATAGAGCGAAGCGTATGGCTCTGTATATAGCTCAATACGGTCAGTGCCTGTTTTTACTGCGTATTCTATGTTTTTTAAGTTGGTATCCACAAATATGGAAACGCGAATTTTTGCTTGTTGAAATTCCGTAACAACTTCTTTCAGATAATCTAAATGTTTAACTGTATCCCAACCGGCATTGGATGTGATAGCTTCGGGCGGATCGGGAACGAGCGTAACCTGATGAGCTTTTACTTCTTTTACCAAATCGATAAAACTGGGAAGCGGATAACCTTCGATGTTGAATTCGGTTGAAAGCAGCGGGCGGAGTTCGCGAACATCGGCATAACGAATATGGCGCTCATCGGGACGCGGATGCACGGTAATTCCTTCAGCTCCGAAACGCTCGCAGTCCAAAGCAACTTGACAAACGTTAGGTACGTTTCCTCCACGCGCATTGCGTAATGTTGCTATTTTATTTATGTTGACACTTAATTTTGTCATTCTTTAGGAGGCTTTTAAAGCTATTGTTAAATGTTTTTGTGCTCGAATATTGCCTTTCCATTCTTAATTTCTTACATTGTGCTTTGGGAAAAAATCGCTTCCTTTGCATAAAAACAGACAGAAATATATTCGTTGGCACAAAAATAATGTAAAAAACCGAATGAAGCCTGCTTTTGCTATATCTTTGTGTCGCCTTTGTGTGTAAACTTCTTTTGTTTTATGTTTTTTAACCATTAAATAGAGGGAAATACGAGATGATTCTCTGTGAAATTCTCGAATGAATCCGATGTCGTATTTTGTCGCAAAATCGAGATATAGATAAAGTGCTTCAATAAAAATAGTTTTTTAATTCTAATAAAATAAGGACAATGAAAGTCGCCATTTTTGGAAATACAAACCGTCCAGATGTATTATCTTATTTAAAGATATTTTTCGAATCATTGCATGATAAGGGCGTAAATTTTCTGTTGAAAGAAAATTTATACGTTTATATGAAAGAAAACGACTTGAGTGTGGATGATGTTTCTGTAATTGTTGACGATGATTTTCAGGCAGATTTAGCAATAAGCATCGGTGGCGACGGTACTTTTCTGACAACTGCCGCATGTATTGGAGATAAACAAATTCCGATATTGGGCGTCAATACAGGACGTTTGGGCTTTCTTACTGATGTTTCGGAAGACAATATTAAATCGGCTATTGACTTGATCCTGAAAAAAGAATATCATACCGAAGAACGTAGTTTGCTTTATGTTGAAACGTCAGAAACAGAATCGTTAACATATCCTTATGCGCTGAATGAAGTTGCGGTTTTGAAGCAAGATACTTCGTCTATGATTGCGATAAGCGCGAGCCTAAATGGAGAGCCGGTGCACACCTATCAAAGTGACGGACTGATTGTTTCGACTCCAACCGGCTCAACAGCATACTCTATGAGTGTTGGTGGTCCGATTGTTGTTCCTCAAGCTCAAAACATCATTTTGTCGCCGGTAGCATCGCATAGTTTGAATGTTCGTCCGCTCATTATTCCCGACGATTGGACGCTTGAATTGGAAGTAAATAGCCGTACCGGATCTTTCCTTCTTGCTTTGGACGGGCGTTCCAAAGTATTGGAACAAACAACAAAACTGAAAATATCCAAAGCCGATCATAAAATAAAAATCATTAAGCAACCCGGACATACTTTTTTCAATACATTGAAAAATAAATTGATGTGGGGATTAGATAAAAGAACACAGTAAATAATTGATGATTTCAGACTTGAAGATTTGCATACCATATGTGCTAAAATCTAAAATCTAAAATCTAAAATCTAAAATTAATATATGCGTATTGTTTTTATGGGAACTCCGCATTTTGCGGTAGAGAGTTTGAAGATTTTAGTGGAAAATGGCTACGATGTCGTTGGAGTTGTAACCATGCCCGACAAAGCAGCAGGAAGAGGACATAAAATACAATATTCGCCCGTAAAGCAATATGCTTTGGAGCATAATCTGCCGCTTTTGCAACCCGAAAAATTGAAGGATGAAGCTTTCCTGTCCGAATTGCGTGCTTTGAAAGCTGATGTTCAGGTTGTGGTGGCTTTTCGCATGTTGCCCGAAGTGGTTTGGGATATGCCGCCTCTCGGTACTTTCAACTTGCATGCTTCGTTGTTGCCGCAATATCGTGGTGCGGCACCTATTAATTGGGCAATTATAAATGGCGAAACGGAAACAGGAGTTACAACTTTTTTCTTGACACATGAGATTGATACTGGGAAAATTATTTTGCAAGAAAAAATAGTTATAACTAAGGATGATAATGCCGGAAGCGTGCACGATAAACTGATGTTGATTGGAGCAGATTTGGTAAAAGATACAATCGACATGTTGCAGAAAGGTGAAGTAAATAGTACCGAACAATCGGAGATTTTGCTTTCTGAGTCTCAGTTAAAAATTGCTCCGAAGCTGTTTAAAGAAACTTGCGAAATAAATTTGGATATGACTGTCGAAGAAGCGCATAACTTCGTTCG
>DAIOHI010000337.1:0-3456 GCA_036744815.1 Paludibacteraceae bacterium | reverse complement strand
TTCATCTATCACCAGATTCACATATCCGTTTCTCTCCGCAATCAGACTGTAAATCCGATTGTGTTGCACTGTATTCGGATTTCCTTTAGTAAGAACAACATAACCTGTAATTGACGCGCCAACTAAATCCAAAGCTTTCAAATCTTCTTGAGGTGCCAACATAATACATTTTGTATTCAAATTAAGCAAACGTCTGTTCGTGAAAAAATCCAAAATACTGTATTTGTATTTATTGTCTTTTACATCGACCACCACTTTGAAGGATATTTCACTTTGCGAGCGCGCAAATCCACCAACAGGAGTTGAAATAACATCTCTGCCAACAGCAACATTTCCCACTTCAAAAACAATTCGATCCCCTTTGTCCAAAACAATTCTATAATCTGCCAAGGCAATAAAAGTTATCAATTCCTTTAGCAAATCATCTTTCGACAAAGATGATTCAACTTCTTTCTCCAGTTTATCAGGAAACAAGATTTCTTGTTCATGCTTCAAATATCCTCCCTGAATAACCAATTCGGGTGTTAAGGCTGTTTTTTGAGCAAACAAGCACAGAACAACTGACAATAAGGCTATAATAACAATATTTTTTTTCATAATAATTCGCCTCTTATTAAATATTTATATTCTACTAAAAATCAAACTCGTATCATTTCCACCAAAACCAAAGGAATTTGACAAAATACGCTGCAAAGGTTTTTCAGGCACTTCGTTCATTGCCGGAGTAAAAGATAATTCGGGCATAACTGTCGAAAAATTCAGATTGACCGGAATAAAATTGTGCTGCAAAGCCAGAATCGAAATAACCGATTCGACGCTTCCTGCCGCACTCGTTGTATGTCCGGTAAAAGATTTAGTGGAAGATATTGGCGGGATATGCTCTCCAAAAAGCCGAATAATCGCGTTACCTTCACTCACATCATTGTTTTGAGTTCCTGTTCCGTGCGCATTGATATAATCAATATCCTTGGGCTCCAAACCCGCATTTTCTATCGCTTTTTTCATTGCCAAATATGCGCCTTCGCCATCGGGAGACGAAGCCGTTTGATGATACGCATCGCAAGTATTGGCTGTACCTGCCAACTCAATAATTTCCATGAATTTTGCTTCGGACAAGGATTTCGAACGTTTTTCGAAATGTTCGGCACTTTCCATAATCACGTAAGCAGCTCCTTCTCCTAAATTTAATCCTGCACGAGTAGCGTCAAAAGGACGACAAGGCTCCTTATCAAGAATCATTAAAGTATTGAAACCGTTTAGATGAAATTTTGTGATACACTCGCTTCCGCCTGCCACAACGATATCAGCTTTTCCGTTTTTCAACAATTCTGCACCAAGCAAAATAGCATTCGCTGCCGAACTGCAAGCTGTGGAAATAGTATCTACCTGCGAAAAAATGCCGAAATAATCAGCAATCATTTCAGTACAAGCGCCACAATCGTGCGAAGAGATATAAGCGTTTTTACTGTCGTTTTCTAAAAAATCGAGATAAAATTGCTCACTCTTATCCATTCCGCCAACAGTTGTTCCTGAAATAAAAGCCATTTTGTATTTATCTTTGACGTCAATTTGCGCCGACATCAAAGCTTCGCGTACTGCCAGCATTCCCATCAACGATGTACGTGTGCTTACTTCTTCTTGTGGAATTTGAAGCAGATGTATCATTTCTTCGTCGGTCAACTTCACCTCACCAACAGGAAATTCGGTATGCGAAGTTTTAAGATAATGCAAAGGAGCTATCCCGCTACGTTTTTCACGCAGGGATCTCAAAGTTTCATCAACATTATTTCCTAATGCAGAAACGATACCCATTCCGGTAATAAAAATTTTCATCTGAATCTCCTTCAATTAGCTTACGCTGATTCTCAACTCTCCTTTTCTGGAAAAAACTAACTTATTTCGTTCTGTTCGCGGCAATATAATCTGCCAAAACTTTTACCGATTTAAAAATTTCTTTACCCTGAGCCGGATCTTTTAGTTTGATGCCGTAGTTTTTTTCCATCAACACGATAAGTTCAAGTGCGTCGATAGAATCCAAACCAAGTCCTTCGCCGAAAAGCGCTGCATCTTCGTCGATATCCGCAGGTTTTACGTCTTCAAGATTTAATACTTCAATAATTTCTTCTTTGAGTTTTAAAATTAAATTTTCCATTGATTATATATTGTTAAACAATTAAAATGCGTATCCTAAACTAATCCCGCCCATAGGGAATAAATCGCCAGCAGTACCGATAATGGGCGTAAAACCTACACGAAGCGAAAATCCACCGCGAACAGGTTGTAAGCGATACATAAAGCTTAAACCACCAATAACATGCCCTTCTTGGGTCGAATCGTAATTGTAGAGTGATACTTTTCGTGTTAGAAAAGATGCACCACCTCCTATTTCGAAAGTGCTTGCCGAATGCTCTCTACCAAAAACATAGTTTATTTGCACAGGAAAAGAATAGTATGAATGGGTTTCTACATTATTATAATAACCACCATCATAATAATTTTCATAATGATATTGTCTACCTGTGTTTTTATCAAATTCAGCAACACCAAAACCAGCACCGACACGAACCCCCAATCCCAAACGACTATTAGGATTAAAACGCATATCGTAGTTCATCGACATAATGACACCCGGACCACCTAATTCAACATAAAATAATTTATTATTCGATGGCGTTTCAACATCCTGATTGGTTTGAGCAAATAAAGAGGTAAATCCTAACATAAAAACAGCAAAAAACAAATTAATCTTTTTCATAAGGCATTAGTAATTAGTGTTTATAAATAGAGTTCAATTCCATTTCATTAAAAGATATTCCATCTGCGCTTTTATTAACTAAAAACATCAAAACATCCTGCTTTTCCTGAAAACTTTCAATCCAGCAAACAAGTGCGTGTTCAGTTGCTTTGTCAAAAAAAGTATTCTCTACCGTTTCAATAATTTGACTCGCATCAAATGTTTCACAAATATAGAAAGATGTTTCGCCAAAAAACTTATTTCGTATAGCAATTTCTCCTAAAACTATATTAGGCAAAGTATAAACAAAGATCGACGGACTCGGAAAATAGTTTTCTGCATCTTCGATTGTTTCCTGATAACGGCAATCCACTTCGAGCGACGACGAACGATTGAATCCAATCACAGCAATATCTTCACGCGAATTAAAACGACTTTCATCATCTTTAAAAATCAATTCCGAAGCTAGAAAACCAAGTTTCGACAGATTATCCATTTTAAAAAACTTAGGATAATCCATCTGCGACGAACGGTAAAACTCGGTTATCTCAGCCGAATTTTTAAATGATAACTTAATATGTTTTCTGATTCGTAAACTCATTTTGCTACATCCTTTCAAATAAAAGTACTGCATTGCAGCCACCAAAACCAGACAACATCTTAATAAAATATCTTTTATCGGAAAAGTGATTTCCCGTTGATATATTTATCGGGTTATCTGT
>DAIOHI010000336.1:0-3457 GCA_036744815.1 Paludibacteraceae bacterium | reverse complement strand
TTGATATTTTATTAACTGAAGTTACTCAAGTTATTGAAGTCAGATGAAGTTACAGGAAGAATGAAGATTGTGCAGCAGCTAAGTACAGTGAGTGTCGCTTTCTTTTGCCCATAACTCACATCATTTGCTTCCAAGCATTGTGTAACTTCTTTTAAATTCGTCGAACTTGCTCTAACTTCTCTTTTTAATCAATCCAAAGCATCGTTGTTTCCATTGTAATCAGGCATGAATTGCTCCGTTTGTATTTCTTGCGAAGCTTTCGAATACATGACTTTAAAACTGATCGAAAAACTGATCATCAATATGAGAATAAGGGCAAAAAAGCCGATCAAAAGTTTATTACTTGTTTTCATAATGTTTTTAATTTGGTTTCAAAATTTCTAATTTCAAGATTAAATATATATCCGAAGGCAATTTTGGAATTAGAAATCTTGAAACTATTTATTTTACAATCGTCAGCATGAAGCAGACTTGGTTTTCTACTTAAATGCCGAGCGACAACAGCCGGAAAATAATAGTTGCCGCATCAAAGCTACGAATACCCGCATTTGCGTATGGTTTGATCAAGCTATCTGTTTCTTGAACAATCTCGTTGTTTGCCAACTGCTGTACAAAGTCCGAAGTTTCAGGTCGGTGGAATATTATAGCGGATTGACCAATCAATAAAAGTGAAAGTACGGCTAATGATTTCAACACATTGTTTTTTTGTATTACTTTCATAACTGCTGAGTTTTTATTATTCAGATTTCTTATAACTTTCGTATTCTTGTTTTACGTCCTCTATGCTCATATTCAGCAAATCCATATTCTTGAAAACAAAAGGAAGCTCTTGTTCCAAAAACTGCTTGCGAAGATAATTCATAATTTTTATTTTGGCATCACTTTCAACGAAATATCCGATTCCCCGCTTATTAAAAATAATTTCGTTACTCAGCAGATATTCGTAAGCTCTTACCACCGTGTTCGGATTTACCTGAAGCGACACAGCCAATTCGCGCACCGAAGGAATACGTTCTTCCTCCTTCCAGGTATCAATCAGTATCTGCTCGCAGACGTAATCGCCTATTTGCAGATAAATGCTTTGTGTATCCTTGAAGTTCATAAACTACACCTCCTTTTCGGTTAGGCGGAAATAACTGACAAGCCAAAAGAAAGGAGCCGTAGCAACAAGAAAAACCTTCAAGGTGATTTCCATCACTTTTACCAGCGTAGTATTTTCTAAATCGAGAGCTATGAACATCTCGGGACCAATAGAAAATTGTCCGAAAAATGTCTTAAAAACAATGCCGAATATTATAACAAAGACAAAATAAATAACGAATTGAGCAACTATTGTTTTCAGCACCGCATGTTTATTAAAGTAAAGTGCCCCGAACATAAATATCGACTGCCCGATAAGAAACACAGCATAGTTCTTCAGCAAATGCGAAGTTGTAAGCATGTTGTATGCAATGCCACTCCCATTATCAAAGTCTTGATGAAATAAATCGAAAGATTTACTGAAAATTCCAATATATTCAGGCAAAAAATTAGAAACATGGATAAGATAGCCCAATGCATTCGCCAGCGAATACGACAGAAGCATCATCAGAAAATAATAGACGGAATGAAGCAGAACAGCCGACACAATTTTCTCGATATGCGTAGCGGGAGTTAATAAATACTGCATTCCCGAAGGCGTATTTTCGAAGGCTTTGAACTGCTTGGCGGCAAAAAACACACCGCCTATATAAAGCAACAAATAGAAGGAAACCTGATCCTGAATAAGGAACATAACTACTGTCAGAATCCCCCAATACATCAGTTCGCTCTTTTTATTTTCGATAAAAAAACGTTTCAACAACAAGCCCAAACGCTTAAAATTAAATTTTGTATTCATTAGTTTTGTATTTTATAGTTTTGTAGATAACAAAATTATTTTGAATGGCTTGAAAAGCCCGATTTTCATAACCCTTGGTCAACGACCGAGGGTAGAATAAATATAGAAAACTACTATCTGAAAGATAGGATTACTACCATAAGCATTCATAAGTATTGCCTTACAGGCAATTCACTTTGATTGATTTTACCGCAAACTACGCTTCGCTTGTATGCGGTTAGGCAAGATACTGCCTTTCAGGCAAAAGCCTTGAAACAAAGCAAATTCAACAATGCTATGATGTTTTCGAAAACAATTTTAAAACGCCTTGTTTTTCTACCGTTATCGCGTTAAACAACAATTCGATATCGATCTTGCTCTCCTCTCCCATCCGATTTTCGCAAAGCTGATAAATCCCGTGCAAGGTATCTTCGGAGTAAATTACCGCGCTGTCCGTTTCCTTGTTTCGGTCGGCAACTTTAAACAACAGTTTCTCGCCAATGCTTTCCGCCGTTTCGTTGAACACAATTTTGTGCTTATCCATCACGATAATGCTGTCGATCAAACCATCCAGATCGCGCACCTGATGAGTAGAAACAATCAGGCAATTGTCATCGCTGATAACCGAAGCCACCATACGGCGAAACTGCGCTTTCGACGGAATATCCAATCCGTTGGTCGGCTCGTCGAAAAGCAGAAGCTTAACATTGGTAGCCAAAGCAAAAGCGATAAATACTTTTTTCTTTTGTCCGTGCGACAAGCTAGTCATCAGCGGATCCTTCGAGTCAATTTCGAATTCCTTCAGGTAAGCTTCGAAGCGCTCGGAGCTGAAAGCAGGATAAAAGGGCGCATAAATTTTTTCGAAATCACGAATCGAAATACTTATCACCGGAAGTTCCTCGGAAAGGAAAAATATATCTTCCAACATCTCGGGACGGCGTTTTGCCGGCTCGAAACCCATAACATCAATACTTCCCGTTTTGGGAAAACAGAGTCCGCTGATCAATTTAAGCAAAGTACTTTTCCCTTCGCCGTTTTTCCCCAGCAAACCATGGATACGCCCGCTGTCGAGCGTGAGGCTCAAATCTTGCAACAAGTTTTTCTTCTTGTCGTAGCTGAAATCAATTTCTTTAATGTCAATTATCTTTTTATTCATACTTATATAAAAATTAACTGTGTTAGTGCATTAGTACACCGCAAAAGTATTCTAATTTTTCATATCTCCAAAATATTTTTCGATATTTCTTTCAAAAAACACATAACAACACTGATAAACAGAGCTATAATTTTCAACAAATTAATATAAAAAACAGAAAGCAGATGATAAAAAAATCAGAACCCGTCCCAGAAATCAGCAACAATAGCTAACTTAGCCTAAGTTTAGTCCATTTTGTTTTTCGGCAAGCATTCTCAAGCTGAGCCGAGTTGAATTATTTCCTGGCAAGAATTCTCAAACTGAGAAGAGTTGAATTATTTCCTGGCAAGCATTCTCAGGCTGGGACGAACTGAATTATTTCCCGGCAAGAATTCTCAAGCTGAGACGAGTTGAATTATTTCCTGGCAAGAATTCTCAGGTTGAGACGAACTGAATTATTTCTT
>DAIOHI010000335.1:2144-3476 GCA_036744815.1 Paludibacteraceae bacterium | reverse complement strand
GCAAAGAATGTACGGCAGAAATCCATCAAATCCGTTATTGGTTGGTTGTTGGCATCAGCCCACCATGAAGTAAACTCAAAACTATTACTGGTTCGCTTCCCTTTTTTCGCCGAGCCATCGCCCAATTCTTTTATATGAGCAAAACGAGTGGTATTACTGTAGTACTTTGTATAAGTGCCATTTGAGATAACGAAAAGCTGAACATATTCAAACAATCCGCAGCTTGTCCAAAACGATTCCCTATTATAGCGATTGATTTGATTAAATGCTTCTTTAATATCGACCCCTCGTTTCTTAAGTTCGATATGCACTAATGGCAAACCGTTTACCAATACAGTTACATCGTAACGATTGGAACGCTGCCCATTGTCGACTGTGTATTGGTTAATAACCTGCAATCGGTTATTGTGGATATTGGTTTTATCAAGCAGATAGATATTCTTGGTTGTTCCATCATCTTTATCCAAAAGCTGAATGTGGTCTTCCTGAATAATGCTTGTTTTCTCTTCAATGCCGTTGTTCTGGTTGGCAATTTTGCTTCTGAAAAATTGTTCCCATTCTTTGTCGGAGAATTGGTAATCGTTCAGCAACTCCAATTGTTTACGCAGATTGACAATCAACCCCTCTTCTGAAGTAATTGGCAAATACTCGTAAGCCTGCGTTTGAAGCTGTTCTACAAACGCTTTTTCCAAATCGGCTTCCGACTGGTAATGCTGCTCCCGTTTATAATCCGATTGATACTCGGCAACGACCGTGCTTTCGGGATTTTCGGCAACTAAAGAATATGTCATACTAATTCATCATTTTCGTTAAACCCAATTTCTTGATTGTCAATAGCAAGTAAGAGATTTAATTTAAGTTCTTCACTAAAATCTTCGTCATTTTCTAAAAACGAATGAATGATTTCTGCCAGTAATTCCTTTTCTATACGCCCGGCGGCTAAATGGTAGCTGATATTTTCCATCTCTCGCAAAAACCGCTCTATACAATATAAATATCCATTTAAGGACAAAAACTGCACTCCCAAGGTTATTGACAACCGTTTATTCCCATCTGAAAAAGCGTGATTTCGATTAATAGACCACACTAAATGAATGAGCTTATCTTCGAACGTCGGATAGTAATCATCATTTTGTATTAGCTCCAAGGCACTATACAGATAACCGATATTTATAGCTTCGTAACTACCTCCACCACTGAGATCAACCGTCTTTTTGTGGATATGTTCGGCTTGCTCCTGTGTTATATAGAGAATCATATTAATCACGATCTTTTAAACGTTTCAAAGCTTCTTTGTATTCTTCAAGACGTTCGTCAAGTTCCATGCTTTTT
>DAIOHI010000335.1:0-2090 GCA_036744815.1 Paludibacteraceae bacterium | reverse complement strand
GGAACAGAACTTATGTACTCTTCAAGGTTCTTATGCAATGCATCTCTAAAACATAAATCCCGACTTGCCATTTTATTTCTTGCCTTTTCTCTCAATGGCTCCCAAAGTCTCTGCTTCTCAAATTCTGAAAATAATTTATCTGTTTCAAACGAAGTTAGTTTGCGATCTAATCGTTGAGATTCTATTTTTAGTAGTTCAGCAAATCCTGTTTCGTAACTGGAGATAATATCCAAGACTTCACTATACATTGTTTGTCGAACGTTTTCTTTTTCTTCTAATTTTAATACGCGCCGATATTCAGCAGCATTTTCCTTAAAAACGCTATTGTATATTTTGTCTGTATAAACCATGTACTTAAAATTACCCATATCGACAAAATCACGAAGGGCATCGGTAAACTCTTTGCGATAATCTTCCCCACGCAACAAATTTCCTATAAAATCCTCATCACGTTGATTTATATATTTTGTGCTTCCTCCTGTACGTTTATTTATGGTATCTATAACAATATCCAAAATAACGCTCCTTAATTCACGAGCTTTTTCGCTATCTGTTAGCAACATAGCTATATTAAGGAATGCCCTAAAATTAAAGACTCCGAGGCGGACTGTTTTGATCACGAAATCGTTTTCGTTATCAAATTCTTTAGAAAATACTAATTTGAAGTCTATCAGACGTTTACCGTTTAAAACCTCGTAGCCGTTTTTAGACAACTCCTTTTCGTATTTTTCAAGATAGTTATCTATAGTACGCTCTGTAACCTCAAAGAAATCTGCAATCTGCCGTTTGAGGAACTTATATTCGCTCTCGAATAAGATTCCTTTTACTCCGACCGCCTTTTGTATTTCGTTTACAGCGAGCGAGTTATTAAGTATATTCTGTCTTGAAACAGAAGAATTTGTCAGTTTATTTGGCATAATCGTCAATTATTTACATTATTAAAAGTCAGCAGTTTTTCTCGATAATACTCGTACTGCTTTCTTCTCGCCTTGATTTCGGCAGGTAACCCCTCAGATATATCATTGACTAATCTATCGAATTTGTCTAATATGGTAACAATGCGTTCTTGTTCAGTAAGAGAAGGTACGGAGATTTTCGCCTTACTTAATCCAGAAGAATGTACAGACGAAATTTTCCCAGAAGATATATGCTTTTTTATCTGAGATCGAAAAAGGTTAGTCCTTAAGAAATATGATACGTATTTAGGATTCATATTGTGAGAGAAAGCAAAGCAAGCATCATGAATTACAACATCGGATTCTCCTAACCATGCAACCGCATTACCAATATCTTCAATCGTTTCCCCTGCTGTTACAATAATTACATCTCCCGGCTTTGCTACTCTGAGCCTTGAAGCTAAAGTTGGCTCTAAATAAGATTTTGCTTCTCTTGTCCAGATTTTGTAATGAGTGTACAACTCTCCATAATGAATACAAGGAACTCCCTCAGAAGTTATATCATCTTTTACAAATCTTTTTCCCCTTATAAATTCTCCAACTTCCCCCAAGGTTCTCCACTCCACATTGCTATTGTCAAAAGACAATAATTGATTTCTATAGAAATCATATTGGCGCGTACGCGCCTCCAGCTCCGCCTCCAGCTCCGCCTCCAGCGAAGTGAATTTGTCGAGAATCGTTACAATTTCTTGTTGAATGGGGAGAGGGGGAAAGGGGATTGGAAATTTTTCAATCATAGGTTTACGAATAGAGCTGACTGTTGCATTCACCGCTTTCTGAAGAATAAATTTCTTGAAATTTGACATCATATAATAGCATACAAATTTCGTAGAAATTTCATCACTTAGTAAATGAATTCTGTAAGCTCTTTGGTGTAAAGCATATTTCCCGTTTATATAATGGAATATATCTCCGATTCCTCCTTCGCCTGGTATTACAATAGCTTCCTCATCAAATTCATACGTGTCGATTCTTTTAACTATTTTAGAGCGGACAAATAATGGATATTTCCCATTCTCAGTCGCTTCATTTCCATTACTACTGCCAGTGCCAATGTATGCGACTTCTCGTAACTCTTTCCACTCCACCCCCTCTGGACAAAGTTCGGCAATAAGTTTCTCTATTTTATTCATT
>DAIOHI010000334.1:3270-3480 GCA_036744815.1 Paludibacteraceae bacterium | reverse complement strand
AAGCCTATTATTGTGAGTTTATTTCCAAAGGAACTGAAAAAATCAATTCCTTTTATGTCCTCTATATTAAGTTCTTTTTTTATAGAGTTAAACAAAACTTTTGAAGTAAATATAATCCTTCTATCAGTCAATGTTACAACGCCTGGTGTCATTCCTAAATTGCATGCAGTTACTATCTTTATCTCTTCACTCTCATTTATTGATTGCAAC
>DAIOHI010000334.1:0-3260 GCA_036744815.1 Paludibacteraceae bacterium | reverse complement strand
TTTTATCTTCTTGTAAATCTGATAAGAGGCAAACAAAACAACTAATATAGCAACAATAGGAACGATCATTTAAATATCATTTAAAAAGTATTTCTGATCACATTAAACCGAACGCTTGCTTTCACTTGTGCTAATGCTCGGACATGTTTTATTGGTATATCCTTAGGCGCATGGTGTGGATTTTGACTTGCAAGCGTTATATAATCCTCTTTTGAAGATTTTTGTATGTATTTAATAACAATGTACTCTTCGCCTTCTAAATCGTAAGAAAGCAGATACATTTCACCCCAAAATATGCTGTTCCAAATATCTTGTATTTGCCGAAAAACAACGATATCTCCTGACTTAATAAGTGGGTACATGCTATCGCCACAAGCATAAAGTCCGCCATCAACTTTTCCAAGATTGGGTAGTGATATGTAGTCAATGGGTGTGTATTTAGCAAAGTCGTTGAATAACGATGTTAATCCAGCAGCAGCTTCTATATTGTAGATTGGAATAAGCTGTTGTTTTAACCTTCTATCAATATTCTTATTACTGCCATAAACAGAAATTTCGTCTTTTTTGATGTGTGGTTCAATCTCATCTTTGATAAACATATCACCAACTCCATTTATGAGCCATTTTATATTCACAGACTCAAACTTGTTTGTAATATCAGACAGTATTTCAAAACTTGGTAAGTACTTCCCATTTGAAATATTATAAAACTTATCCGCTCTATCATAGCCAAGCTCTTTTGCAAACGTAAGGACATTCATTCCTAATGCATTTACAAGCTGATTAAATCTATCGGATACTAATATATTTGTATTGTTCATAAAATAATTTTACAAATATGTTTGTAAATACAAATTACTTTGTATCTTTGTGCCATTGTCGAACACAAAAGTATCAAAGAAATATGAAAAAACAAGAGAAAACGCAAAAAAAGAGGTACGGTGATGCTGCGCGGATTGCCCAAATCGCGAACGTAATACGCGCCAAGAAGGGATTAAAGCCCTATTCTGAACGAACCATCCGTGCCATGTTATCGGGCGAAAGGACAATGAAAGAGGATGTACAAGAAGCATCAAACGGATTTTACAACGCAATTAATAATCTTCAAGCCACAGCAGTATGACAACCACAATCAAACAAAGCGTGTTCATGCAAATGCGTAACGGAACCCGCAACGGAGAAGGCTCTTTTAATATTGCCTTATATGAATTATTCTACAAAGCCGATAAAGCCAACAAATACAAATTAGTACAAGCATTTCCCGAATTCTTTGGTGACGAAGTCCCTGAATTTGGCATCCACAAGAAAGTAGAGCAGAATAAGACATTTAAATGCAAGGGATGGTTGTGTGAATGGAACGAAAAAACACAATCATATTGTGTGTATACTCCGGATGAACTGGAGCAACCAAAAGGCTTTCGTGAGCCTGACATTGAATTTGAAAAGATAGAATATTGCAAATCACACATAGACAACTTTTAATATGAAAAATTTCATTTATCAGCTTTTCGACAAGCTACTAACCGATCCAACGAACGCACGTATCAGCTACATAACACTCGCGCTGATAGCCGGCTACTTTACCGTAATGATTTTAATTTCAATCAACCGATAGCATTATGAAAAAAACAATCACAACAAAACAAAAGCGCAGAATGTACCGCCTGCATGCAAACCTGAAAGGCAAAGGTAATATAGTTAATTCAAGACAAAGGAGTATTCAAAAAAGAGCACTTATAGTATCAGACATAGAGCAAAAATGGCTGTCAGAACTGATTGACTTCGGCTATTGTGTTTGCGATTCTCTTTTTGCCCCCCCCCATTATGTCGATTAAAATCAATCACAACAAACACTTTTTTAGTATGCAAAAAACAAGAATAACAGGCTTAGCACTTAGCTCTGTTCCAACATATCTTATTAATAATAAACTCGGCTTTAAGTATATCGCTGAAAATAATGAAATCATCGTGGATTTTAAAAAAAACTCTATCGAATCCTATTTAACAACCTGCGGATTCACAAAACAGATGATATCCATTGAAGTTGCCAGACGACAAAAAAAAAGTAAAGTATTTTTTAGACACACATTTTAAAATTTAGAATAAGAAATTTGCCTAACAAAACAATCCTAAACGGTTCAACCGGGGTTCGATTCCCCGGATAGGAACAAGATATTTAAAACAAATATATGCCGATATACAGCCCTAAAAACAACAAGCTTTGCGTTACCGTTGCCGAACTCGAGCAATGCGGACTAAAAGCGAACTATCTGTACCGCGCCTTTGCCGGACAGGATAAGGGCGAAGTATTCTGTTGGGAATATCACAAAGTCGGCAAGCGGGTACTCGTTCATTACGATGCGTTGCTCGAAAAATACAAGCTGTTGGTTCGCTCCATCCTATGCAAAGGCGTTGAGCCGGATGTATATCTGAGAAACAAGGAAAGCGAAAAGAACGAACGATCGCTCACGGCCGTAGCCGACCAACTTCCGGGACTTGTTATCCCCGACGGCATCGAAATAGAGGCACTGATGAATACAGGACTATACACACCGACCGAAGCGCACCAGCTGGCACGTGCTGCCGGATGGCTCCGACTGATAAACGAATACGACGTTCGACGCGCTCGAACACTCGGATACAAAAGCATTAACGAGTTCCGCGACGCGGTATTTAAACACTGTTTAAACGAACAATCGAATGACATTCCGCTTATCCGTTGGAAAAAAGGGACAGTCACAAACATGCGATGGCTGGTCGAACGTTACGCTGTCGATTATAAAAAGAACGGCATTCAATCGCTTATTCATGGTGGCGTTGGTAACGTCAACCGCGAAAAAACCGACACCGTGATGCACGCTAAGCTTATGGAGCTGGCATCCGACCGCGTTAAGTATTCCTTCGAGGATATCGCAATGATGTACAACGACTGGGCGGTGGAAGCAGGCAAGGAAGAACTGACCACTTCAACCGTCAAAGCTTATTTAAACCAGCCGAAAATCAAACGCGTTTGGTTTTATGCCCGGCATGGAAAATTGGCGGCCGACAACGAAATGCAACAGCTTATGCCGCGCGAAAGGCCATCGTTCCCGGATGCACTTTGGAGCGTCGATGGTACCGCGTCACAGCTTTACTATTTGGACGAAAAAGGCAAGATACAAAGCGACCTGTATATCTATTTCGTTACCGATGCCAATACCGGTGCAATCATTGGGCATTCGATTGCTTTTTCCGAGTCTTCACAGTTGGTTGTGGAAGCT
>DAIOHI010000333.1:0-3496 GCA_036744815.1 Paludibacteraceae bacterium | reverse complement strand
ACAAGCGATTATCCGATCATTCACTCTGCACAGGCAAAAGACATCGTCCTTTTCGTTCTGCAAGTCTTCTTCCGAAAAAATCAAACCGAGGGGTTCGCGAAGCACTTTATTCCGAAGCGCCAACATCTCCCAATAGGCTGATGATTGGTATTTAACGTCTTCTAAATGAATCATCGCTTTCTTCATCATCTTTTTCCAAGCGCAAGGAAACCGCATTCCGGTGGGCAATAAGCCCTTCTTCTTCCGCCATAATCATAATGGCATTGCTTAAATTCGTCAAGCCTTCCTGTGTGATTTGTTGAAAGGTTACTTTACGGATAAAGCTATCCAAGTTCACACCGCTGTAAGCTTTTGCATATCCGTTTGTAGGCAAGGTGTGATTGGTTCCTGAGGCATAATCGCCGGCACTTTCGGGTGTGTAGTTTCCTAAAAACACCGAACCCGCATTCGTGATATTCGCAGCAACGCCCATATAATATCTGGTAGCTATAATCAAATGTTCGGGCGCGTATTCGTTGGTCAATTCGACGGCTTCTTCCAATGTTTTCAACAAAATAACCTTGCTGTTTTCCAAAGCTTTCAGAGCCAAATCTTTTCTGGGAAGAGTCTGCAATTGAATTTCAATCTGTTCCAGCACAGGCTCAATAATTTTCTCGCTTACCGTTACTAAAACAACCTGACTATCGGCTCCATGCTCGGCTTGCGACAAGAGGTCGGCGGCAATAAACGCGGGATTAGCTGTTTCGTCGGCTATCACCAGCACCTCCGAAGGTCCGGCTGGCATATCTATCGCCACATCGCGCAAAGAAACCAATTGCTTGGCTGCTGTAACGTATTGATTTCCGGGTCCGAATATCTTATATACTTTAGGAACGGTTTCCGTGCCATAAGCCATGGCAGCGATAGCTTGCGTCCCTCCTATTTTGAAAATGCGATGTACGCCCGCCACTTTCGCCGCGTAAAGCACCGCCGGATGCACCTTGCCGCTTTTGTCGGGCGGTGTGCACAAAATAATTTCTTTACATTCGGCAATGGACGCCGGAATGCCAAGCATCAATACCGTGGAAAACAAGGGCGCCGTGCCTCCTGGAATATACAAGCCGACCTTCTCGATGGGGATGGCTTTTTGCCAGCAATAAACGCCGGGCGAAGTCTGTACCTCGGAATAATCACGTTGCTGCTCAATGTGGAACTTCCAGATGTTGCGGCGAGCCATTTCAATGGCTTGTTTCAAATGAATGCTGAGCGACTTTTCCGCTTCAGCTATTTCCGCAGTACTGACTTCCAATTCATCCAAAGCAACTTTGTCGAATTGCAGCGTGTAATCTTTCACCGCTTTATCCCCATGCTTGCTTACCTTATCCAGCACTTGTTGCACGGTTTCGAACAAGGATGAATTGTCGAAAACGGGTCTTTTTATCAATTCGTCCCAGGTTTCGCGCGAGGGATATTTAATAACTTGCATATATTATAGTTTACAGTGTACAATATTCAGTTTACAGTATTCAGCGTGAGTATTGAACTTTGATCATAAAATAACTCTTAGGTTTTCACACAGTCAGATTATTCTCCCTTTAGGGAGTTAGGGGGCTATCTAATTATCTTTTCCCAGTTATGGTAAAGCTCTTCCATGCTGTTGAGTACGATGTTCGCACCGGCGTCGGAAAGCACTTTCGAGTCGAGAGGTCCGGTATTTACTCCGATACAGAACAAACCTGCCTCCGATGCAGCCTGAACACCTAAAGGCGCATTTTCGACCACCAGAGCTTCCCAAGCTTCGACTCCCGATTTTTCGAGTGCCATCAGGTAAGGCTCCGGATCGGGCTTGCCTTTTTTTACGTCGAAGGCTGTAACCATTTTGCCTTCTTCGAAAATGCCGGGAAAATCACGCTCCAATCCGTTGATCAATCCCGGTTGCCCCGAACCCGTCACTACAAATATTTGCAAGGATTCGGACTTAATCTTCTTCAACAAATCTAAAGCAAAAGGCATTGTGTTCACTCGACCTTCTTCGTTGAAATATTCCGATTTCAGCTTGTAAATATTTTCCTTTTCTTCTTCACTCGCTTCGCGCCCCCATTCCTTAATCATTACCTTATTTATGGTCGAACTTCCGGTACTTCCTTCGTTCATGTAGCAATCGTGCTCAGTAAAAGGCAGATTCATTTCGTTCATTGCCCTTACCCAAGCTTTCGCGTGGTATTTCATCGAATCGTAAAGCACACCGTCCATATCAAAAAACACGGCTTTTATGTTTAATTCGGGATATTTTCTTGTCTCTGTAAATTTTTTAGTTGAAGTAGTAAACATTTTAACTGATTTTGGATGCAAAGATAGCTATTTTTGCAGGCAAATGGAAAGGGGAAAGAGGAAAATAAGAGCTTCTTTCTTTTTCATATTATAAGCGAAGTTATAAGAAAGGCTGCTCCTTCGGGGGGGGAAGTTAAGAACCGAGATTTATGCTTTCGGAAAACAAAAAGCGGATAGCTATACGCCGCCCGCCCGTTATACCTAACTATCTATACCGAAAGTTTTATGTATTGATATTCTTCAATCTATTATTAATGCGAATCAGTAGAGTTTATATAAAACCTTAGAAACTGTTTCTTAATCTATAAGAACATGAATCCTTTTTATTGTTAATTTCGAAACCTCCAATCCTGGAAATCCATACATGCGATCTAGAAATCCAGCCAATTCCTTTAATTCTTCGACGGAATATTCAGTCACTGTATGCAACTCATTTTTCGAGATTTTAGCTTGTGCTACCTCTACAGATCCGTTTGATCTTGGTATTGTTAATATATTTCCGTCCAAGGAATATGTTCCCTCTTTTTTCACTTCTTCTTCAACATATCCATTCACTGCACTTACCTCAATATAGCAGAAAGATTTTATCGAATCATCATCCCCGAAAATAAGATAATCCTTGTAACAATCTTCAGTAACGTCATAATTAGAAAGTTCCTCTATTTTTTTTATCGCTTCTTTGTTGTTTGCTTTCACCGAAGTTATCTTAGAAGAACGCAAACTCCATTTTTTGTCTACTAAATTATTTTTTGAAATAATATTTTGGGAACAAGCCGAAAACGCTAGCGGAAATGTTAGAAGCAATAATAGTATTTCTTTTCTCATTTAGCTTTTACAATAAGTGTTAGTAATCGGTAAAGTGCAAATATAATTCAAACTTTATTAGATATAAAATTTCAGCGAAAAAGCATAACTACTGATTCGCATTATTAGTCAAAATTTGCGCAATTGGTTAGCCCGAACGTTGCTTCGCGTCCCCATTCCTTAATCATAACATTATTGATGGTCGAATTTCCCATTCCTCCCTCGTTCATGTAGCAATCGTACTCAGTAAAAGGCAGATTCATTTCGTTCATTGCCCTCACCCAAGCCCTTGCATGGTATTTCATCGAATTATAACGCATCAACAGTCGAAGCCGACTTGCAATCCAGTTTGACGGATGTTAGAGGGCTTGGACAAGTATTC
>DAIOHI010000332.1:0-3506 GCA_036744815.1 Paludibacteraceae bacterium | reverse complement strand
CTGTAACTTCATCTGACTTCAATAACTTGAGTAACTTCAGTTAATAAAATATCAATAACTCACTAAATAAAGTAATTTAAAAAAAGAACAATGAGAAAAAACAAATTTCAATTAGGAGCTATCCTGATTTTGCTTTTGTTCAGTGTCAGCCATATAGCGGCACAGCAAATGCCTCCGATACCTATCGATCCTAAGGTACGCTATGGGAAGCTCGATAACGGATTGACTTATTACATCCGAGCTAACCAACAACCGAAAGATCGCGCCGAGTTTTTTATCGCGCAAAATGTAGGAGCTATTCTCGAAAATGATGATCAGAATGGTTTAGCTCACTTTTTGGAACACATGGCTTTCAACGGAACAAAACATTTTCCGGGCAAAGGCATTATCAACTATTTTGAATCGATAGGCGTGCGTTTCGGAGCGAATATCAATGCCTATACTTCCTTGGACGAAACGGTTTATAACTTATCAGACGTGCCTACAACACGCGCAGGAGTCATCGATTCGGCTCTGCTTGTTTTGCACGATTGGTCGAGTTTTATCGCACTCGAAGCTCATGAAATTGATGATGAACGAGGTGTGATACGCGAAGAATGGCGCACCGGAGCGCAAGCCGAACGTCGTATGTGGAAAGAAGCCAACAAACAAAAATATCCCGGTTCGCAATATGCTAAACGTGATGTAATTGGTGATACTGCGGTAATCAATAACTTTTCGCATCAAGCTTTGCACGATTTTTACGAAAAATGGTACCGTCCCGATTTGCAAGCCATTTTGATTGTCGGCGATGTGAATGTTGACGAAATCGAAGCTAAAATAAAGAAAATGTTCGCGGACATTCCAAAGAAAGCGAACTTTGGCGAACGTCCTATTTATACTATTAATGATAATGAAGAGCCGATCGTTTCCATCGTAAAAGATCGCGAAGCAAGCTATACGCGCATTCAATTGGAATATAAAAAAGAAAAACTGCCAGCCGATTTCAGGTTATCGGTTAACGGATACGGATTTTCGATTATCAACAATTTGATAGCTCAGATGATGAATTATCGTTTCGAAGAGATCACTCAACAACCCGAAGCTTCCTTTGTGGCTGGTTTTTCCTATTATGGAGAATTAGTGAAATCGAAAGACGCTTTTATCATGATCGCTATTCCGAAAGAAGGACAGGAATTGAAATCGATACAGGATTTAGCTATCGAAGGCGAGCGCATGCAGCGTTACGGATTTACTAATTCGGAATTGGCACGCGCTAAAACCGAGTTGCTGGCTGGAGTGGAAAAATCCTATAACGACCGCGAAAATCAAAAAAATAACGCCTTGGTTAGTGAATATGTGCGTCATTATTTAGACGATGAGCCTATCCCCGGCTTGGAATGGGAATATCAAACCTTGCAAATGCTGCTTCCTGAGTTATCCTTAGAAATGGTAAACCAATTGGCAAAAACTTACGTTAGCGACAACAATCAGATTATTTCGATAACTGCTCCCGATAAAGAATCACTTCAATTGCCAAGCAATAGCGAAATATTAGCCGCTGTAAAAAGCGTAAACGATTTGGAATTAGCCGCGAAGGAAGAAGAAGATTTGAGCAAGCCTCTGATTGAGCAAGCTCCAAAAGCAGGAAAGATTAAAAAGGTTAGTCAAAACACAAGCTTGGGCACTACCGAATGGCTGTTGAGCAACGATGTGAAAGTTATATTCAAGCCTACGAAATTCAAGCAAGACGAAATTTTGCTCAGCGCATTTAGCGAAGGAGGGCTTTCGAAAGTAGCGAATATTGCCGATCTTCCGTCAGCTGCATTGGCAACGAGCGTTGTCAGATCCAATGGATTGGGCGCTTTCAGCCAAATAGAATTAAGCAAGGCGTTGACAGGGAAAATCGCATCCGTTTCTCCTTATATAAGCTCTTACGAGGAAGGATTGTCGGGTAATTCGTCGGTGAAAGATTTGGAAACATTGTTGCAACTTGTTTATCTCAACTTTACGACTGTTCGCCAGGACGACAAAGCTTATCAGGCATTTTTAAATATGTTGCACACCAGCTTAGTTAATGCCGACAGCAATCCGCGCACAGCCTTTTCCGATAGCATCAATTTGATGTATTCAAATCATCATCCTCGTTCTATTTTATTGAAATTGAATACACTCGAACAAGTAAGTCAAGATAAAGCATTAAAAATTTTCAAAGAAAGATTTGATAACGCAGCTGATTTTACTTTTGTATTTACCGGCAACATCAATCCTGAGGACGAATCTGTTAAAACTGCTATCACGACTTATTTGGGCGGATTGAAAACAAAGAAAAGCAAGGAAAAATACATTGATCATAAAATACGTAAGCCTCATGGTAAAGTGAACAATCATTTTAGCCGCGAAATGGAAACAAAAACGGCTTCGAACTACGTATTATATAGCGCATCAATGCCTTATAACGTAAAAAATCAAACAATACTTACAGCTATCGGCAACATTTTGTTCACACGTTATCTTGAAAGCATTCGCGAAAAAGAAGGCGGTTCTTACGGTGTTGGTGTTCGCGGAAGTATTGGCAACACGCCTACTGACGAAGCTACTTTGTATATGAACTTCGATACCGATCCGGAAAAACAGGCTAAAATAATCAGTATTATTTATGCCGAAGTGGATGAAATTATCAAGAATGGTCCTCGCGAAGATGATTTACAAAAAGTAAAAGAAAATTTGTTGAAAAAGTACGACGAAAATTTGGAAGAAAACGCATGGTGGCGTAGTGCTGTTGAGCTTTATTATCAAGACGGATTGAATTTGGTTGATGATTATAAAGCCTCTGTCGAAGCTTTGACTCCGACGTCCATTCAGCAAACACTCAAAACGCTTGTAGGACAAGGAAACTTATTGCATGTTTTAATGATGCCGAAGTAAACTTTGTAGAATAATAGAAATGAAGCCACGCGAGATTAACTTGATCTTGCGTGGCTTTTTTACATAGTAAATATGCGACTATGCTAATTTCAAACTTTATTCAATAAATGATTGTTATACAATATCAGAGATGGATTTTTTCGTTTATATATTTGTTAAGTCCGGGATTTAATAGGATATTTGCAGTTGCATTGGCGAATGTGACAATTTATATTCTTACGAAGATTGAACAAACGCTTGGAAAAAGATGTAAAATATCTGTTGATACAAACGAATTAAATAACTAACAAAATGAAACTAACAGACAAATTATCAGATGCTTTTAATAAGCAAATTAATGCGGAGATGTGGTCGTCGAATCTTTATTTGTCGATGGCTGTTTACTTTATGGAATTGGGGCTTGATGGCAGTGCTCATTGGATGAAAAAACAAGCTGCGGAAGAATTGGAACATGCTCACAAGCTGATCGATTATTCGGTAAAGCGAGGAGGCGATGTTAAAATATCGGCAATTGATGCTGTTCCTTCAAAATGGGAAAAACCTTTGGATGCTTTCGAAAATGTTTATAAACACGAATGCCATGTATCTGAAATGATTGA
>DAIOHI010000331.1:0-3508 GCA_036744815.1 Paludibacteraceae bacterium | reverse complement strand
TGGCGACATTACCTTTTTGATGATATATTTTAAATCCTATATATTGACTGTTTCCGCCGGTTCCATTCCCGGCTCCAAGCCATTGTCCTCGGTTAGTATAACCTTGAGTAATTTGATGATGAGCATAAAAGGTAGAGGGCCACTGACTTTGAAAATCTTGGGACATTTCTAAATTTGATATTTCAAGCAAAAATTCTCCTCGTAAAGGAGTTGAAAATACGTCTATGGATACAGACTTTCGTATTCCTGCCGTGTACACCATACTATGGAAAGGATATCGGATATAACCGTCGAATATAGGGCAATAATCATTTACTCCAATTTCCAAATAAGTTTCAAAGCCTACTAAAGGCAACGAATAGTCGAAGCTAAAGGATACTCGCTGATCCCATATATCCCTCGCTCCGGAGACTTTTTTTGAAGGTATATACAGAAGATCAACGATAGAATTTAAGGAAGCAGGCTCCCATGGGGATAGAAAAATTCTATTAACCGTTAGATTCAATCCTTTTACAAAGGACGGAGCATAGCCTAATGTCAACCCTGTAAGAAGGATGTTGTTGTTTGCATCGTTGTTATCAAAATAATTGGATTCTCGTAATTTCCCCGCCCAAAGTCTGGCTTCAATATCTCCGGCATACCACTTCCATAAATGAATCTTTGTTCGCCGGAGACCTAAATCTATCTTTGGATAAGAAGCTGCATTGTTCGAGTGAAGTATCGGATTAATTTTTGCCGGTCCTAACCATAAATACTGAGAACCGAATCCCAATGTAAAGGATTTTATTGAATATCTTATTTCCGAATCGCCCCAGCCATAATTAACAAATGTTTTGTTCCCGAAGCGTTGAGGAGCATCGATTGAGCTAACGCCATAATAACCATAAGTATCGGCTTTACCGACATAAGCTCCTCCGGAATATGCCGGCGTAACAAAAGGGAAAGCTTTATTTTCGGAGAAAACTATTTCTGGCTTGAAGCTTATTTCAAATCCTTTGTTTTCGAATCGTAATCCGGCAGATAAATAGCTGTTTAAACCTTTTCCTTGCCACAACAATCCATCATTTTGTCCGTATGGCGCCGCGCTGTTATATGATGTATATAACTCGGGACCATAAATTCGAAATACAGCAGGTTTCTGCGAATTTGCGAGTTCAGTGTTCTGTTTCCATAATCCGGAATAAGATGTTTTCCATTTAGAATCAGACAATGTTCTGTAGCTTAAATATGGTCGTTCGACATATCCTTCTAAAGCCAAAAAATCAAGATAAGATTCTGTTGAAGATAGCAGTTTTTCTTGCGAAAAAAGGCAGCCAACCGAAATACAAATCGCGGTTGTAAAAAGAATTCTTTTTAAGAGCATTGGGTCAGTCTGTTTGTTATAGGCAAAAATAGTTAAAATGCTTCGGAAGTATATTTCATTACAGAAAAAAATGCATCGAAATTGCAATTTTTTTTATCAATCGCTTTCTGTAATAAAAAAAAGGAAGATTCTTTTTTACTCTTCATTGCAGTTTTCACTAATTATATCCACTTATAATAATTTGTAGGACATTTTTCTTCTGAAATGACATCATGTTTTGAAACATAAAAAACAATAAATCTTGCTTGGGCTAATTTGTATAACATGAATTATTTTTAACTTTGCCTTTCCTAAGTTAATTATATCTTTTTTGAAGTTGAATTGATATGAAAATGTTCCAATTAAAATTTGTTTTCTTATTCTTGTTCGCGGCATTATTTCTGTCTTCTTGCTTGGGTAACGACGACGAAGCTGATGATTTGTCGAGCGAAGCTTACTTCGTATCGCTTACTTTCGGCAAAAACGACAGCATTCCCAATCTTAATAAAGCGGTATTTACGATAAGCGAGGATTCGACCACTATTCAGAATGTCGATTCACTACCTTATAAAACGCGTATTGACAGCGTATATCCTTCTTTTGTTTTTGCCAGCACCTATGCAACTTACTTGGTTTATAAAGATGTTAACGGCAAAGATTCGTTGTTTGCCTTAAATGGAAGTGGAAAGGATACGATTGATTTCACGCTTCCCATGCGAGTGAGGAATATCTCGGCTGATAAATCGGATACGCTAACTTACTTCCTTAAAGTTAATGTGCATCAGGTAGAACCGGAGCTTTATCTGTGGCAGAAAGTTCAGGCAAAGCTATCGAATATTGCCGCCAACAATCAGCATGCGCTCTTGTTTGGAAATAACATTCATTATTACCTGAGCGATGGAAGTACGACTCAATTATATACAGCATCGAAAAGCGATTATGGAAATTGGACAACGTCATCATTAAGCGGACTTCCTGCCTCTTCTATTAGCTTAAGGCACATGCAGGTCTTGAATAATAGCTTGTATTTGTTCTCGAAGGACAACAAGATATATTCATCATCCGATGGAAAAACATGGACGAATATTGATTTCCCCGAATCGACTTACTCTACCGTTGATTTGCTTTGTTCTTTCCTTGGCAAATTGTGGGGAATTGTTCAAGATAAAGCTACATCGAAATATTATATTGCCTATTCGGCAAATGGAACAGATTGGACGGTTAGCTCGACTGAATTGAATTCCGAATTCCCAATCGAAGAATATGCTTCACTTGCTTTCACATCACGTTTGGGACAAGAAAAAGTAATTGTTGTCGGTGGTGAACGTCGTTCCGCTATAAGTCCTTATCCTTATGTGTGGGGATCAGAGGATGGATTAGGTTGGGTTAATTTTGCTCAAGCAAATAAAACTTACGAGCCTGTTTTGGGAGCTTCTCTTATTCATTACGACGATAAATTATTAATGTTCCAAGCTGCGGACACAACTCACATGATGGAATCTATTAACGAAGGTTTTAGTTGGATGATTCCCGATACGGCTTACAACAAACTTCCCGAAACATATCAATACCGGACTTATCCTTCGGCAATTGTAGATAAATCCGATAAACGAATTTTTATTTTAGGCGGATACAATGCTGATAACATTTTTTCGGATGTGTGGACAGCTAAGCTGAACAGAATGTACTGGGAATGATTCGATACGCTAAACAAAGTCTTGTATTGCGTTTCCGTCGATGGAGTCGTGCTAAATATGCAGCATTTTGCAGCCTATCGAAAAATGTGAGTATTGGTCAGCTAAAGGTTTCGATAGCGGACAGCTCGCTTAAAAAATCGAATTCCATTTCGTTTGCAAGTGTGATAAGCGCTTTTTCATTTGCTGAAGACGAAAAGGAAAATGATGAGAATTTACTTCTATCCGGAAGTCTTGCAACGGAATTATTATTCGGTAATTTATTTTCTGTTAAACAAAACAACGAATATGCGCAGCGGATAATCGTATCTGTGTGCGAAAAGAAATTTTATATGGCGGTTGAAATAACTTAAGTTATTTCAACCGCTTTTTTTATTCCTATCAGAATAGAAATAGGAGTTTTGGTAAAGAAACTGTATACATTTATTAAGAAATTGAGAAAGTTCGTTAAGAAATCGTCCCTGTCGTCAGA
>DAIOHI010000330.1:0-3509 GCA_036744815.1 Paludibacteraceae bacterium | reverse complement strand
ATTTGCCTGTGGAATGAGAAAGAGCTAAATTGTAGTTTTCTTTCATGCGAAAAACACCAATATTTTCTCGTGTAATCAGCTTTATGCGAGAATCATTTTGTGCATAGGAGCTTATGATTTCCGAAGTATCATCTGTGCTGCCATCGTCCACAATAATCATCTCCCAATTAGAATATGTTTGCGATTGAACAGATTCTATACAATCTCCAATAAATTTTCTGTGATTATAAGTAAGTGTTAATATTGAAACTAATGGATTTTTTGGATTCATTTTTTATATTGGTTTAGCTAAAGAAATAGAACATGAATGAATTAGAATTTGTCGTATTTACCTAGTCTGTTCTTTTTGTAGTGAATAATTCCCATTATAATTGCGGATAGTTTTTTGAATGCATTTTTTTCAAAACCAATTTTTAGAATGCGGAAAATAATACGATATTTAATAAAGTTTTTTCTTGTTGTTTTGTCAAACGCAGTAGGATATTGTTTCCAAATCCACAACGTATTCCGAATAAAATAATAAGAACGTTGTGCCGAATAAGCTACAATGGTTAAACCAAAGCTGTTTTTCTTTCGATAACCAATCTGATGCTGTAAGAATATATCGGCAAAGATAATGGTTTTCATCCCATATCCTTTTGTTTTGAGGCAAAACTCTATATCAATGGCGTCAATCACTAAAGATTCATTGAATCCCCCGAAATGCAGAAATGAGTGTAGGGGAAATATTGCTCCAGAAAGAAAAGTGTGATCGACTTCGGATATTTCAGATGACACCTGATTCCTGCTGTTGCTCGATGGGGCAAACATTACAATTTTATCATCGTTCTGCTTGTTAATCTGCTGAACGTATTTTTCGAAATGCTCTTTTTTAAATCGACTATCTTGATCCATTGTAAGAAGATGCGTGAATCCATTTTCTTTTGCCCAGCGAGCACAGATATTGAAAGGTTCTGCCAGATATTCGTTTCTTCCTGTCGTTCGTATCTCTATCTTGGGATTGTTTAATTTGGCTGCTAATACGTCGATTTTACTTTCTTTTTCAGGCGTATTTTCCCAAATAATTAAATGATCAACTTGGTCGATAAACGACAGAATGTTCTCCTCTACTTCTATCAAATCAGGGAAATATGTGGAAATAGCAGAGCAAAGTTTGATCATGTCCTATTGAGGTTTTGCAACAATAGCAAATTGTTTGAATTTTGATTCACTTAATTTTCCTAAAGAAATCAATTTTAAAAATAGTACTTTCCAGTCATTTATACGTGGATTAATACCTTCTATATTAATAATTTTATAGTTTTCTCTTTCGAACATTTTAATCATGCTTTTTTTTGTAAAAAAGCGAAGATGTGTAATGTCCAAAATGCCATTTTCTTTGTATTCGAATTCCCGATGAATAACAACTTCAATGAAATTTCCTATATAAAGAAAATTAGGAAGAGATACTACTAATACTCCTTCGGGAGATAAAAGATTTTTACACTTTGCAATAACTTCCCAAGGAGCATACATGTGTTCCAATACATCAGTAAATGTGATACAATCAAAATAATTGTTTGGCAACGATGGATATAAACTGTCAAAATCTCCAATAAGAATTTTATGGCAATACTGTTTGGCTTGATTTGCAGCATCTTTATTCATTTCCATTCCCCAAACTTCTCTGCCGTTTTTGTTTAGTGTCTTGCAAAAACCTCCCGATCCACAACCCACATCTAATACTCGCTTAGTGGCTTGAGGTATATATTTTTCCATTTCTGGACGCGGGCTGAAATTATAAAGATAGTTTGTTTCATTTTCCGTAATAGACATAATCTTATGCGTGTTATGATGATTTAAAACTGTTTTTTAAAACTAAAAGATAATCTTTCGCTGTTATTCCCAATTCTTTCCATACATCGTAAACCCATTTCCAATTTTGATAAACAATTTGGGATATACCGGGAGCCAAAATTAAAGAAAAAACTCCTAACGATGTAAATTTTAGAAATATATATAATAAGATGATAGTCATTCCTCCTGCCGCAATAGCAGCCTTAAAAAATGGAACTTCATTTTTTGTTAGTAGAACTTGCGCCGCGAGCGAATGATTTGTTTCTAAAAAACTAATAAGCAAATACAGGACAATAAAACCTGTTGAGAGCAGAGCTGTTCCACTATTGAATAATTCTAACAAAGGAGGTCCTACAATGATTAATCCCAAACCACAAACAACATAAGATGCAATAAGGAAAAGGTTTCCTTTGATGTACATTCGTTTCAAGTGTTCATTCTCATTTTTAAGTCGGCGTTCGGTTATTTTAGGATAAAATGTACCAAACCAAATCATTGCTATTGATGCTATTATGCTAATCATTTGTCTCGTTAGTCCAAATGAGCCTACTGCATTTAATGACAGGTAAAATGGTGCCACAAATATTGAAAGCTTATTTACAGCGAATCCACTAATACTTACCAGTCCCATTTTTATAGCATTAGGAGCCATCGTTTTTATTACTTCCGATGTCTTTATTGTTTCATTGCTAGAAGAAGAAAGTTTGAGTTTAAGTTCTTTGTCGTAAAAAGCCCTCCGAGCCAATGTTCGGCTTAGTAAATCGCCACAAAACTGTCCGATAACCATTGAAATTAAACCTAATCCGCAAAGAAGACAAATTATGCAAATGACAATCCTAACACTTTGTCCAATTATAATTGCTTGCTGATTTTTTTTTATATATCCACGTGCGATCAGAAGAGATGAGTAATAATAAGTATATAATTGATAGGCTGTGAGTAAACCAAAAATCCACCAAGCTATCCAAATATGTTGGTCGTTGACGTCTTTAGGATAGGACTCTAATACTTTAATCAAATAAAACGGTCCTACACTAATAAAAAAAACAATAAAAATTCCGGCTAAAATAGCATAATAACGTTTCATGGCACGAATTACACTTCGCAAAAGACCGTAATTAACATCGCTATTTTCTGTCATTGGAATATATCCTTTCGAAAGAAGCTTATTAGATCCACCAAAAACAAATGTTATATTACGAGTGAAGGTATTTGAAAAGCCAAAGTCTAGTAAAGCGACTAAAGAGGTAACTTCGATAAAAATATAGTAAAGTCCTACTTCATAATCCGGTAACAGACGCAATACTAATGGAAGTACAATTAATCCGGAAGCAACCCTCATAAATGTTCCCCCAAAATTCCACGCCATGTCTTTGCGTCCTATTTGTATTTTTTCGCTCATTTTATATCGATCAAAATATCCACAACATTAGTACTACGATAAGCAAAGCGGGCAACATATTCATTACACGGATTTTTTTAATTTCGAGAATATTAATTGCAAGTCCGATCAGCAACACTCCTCCTACATTGGTCAGACCGGTTATTATGTCGTCGGTAAAAAACGACGACGCCCACATCGCAAGTAATGTAAGTCCACCTTGGAAAATAAGCAAGGGCAGGGCAGAGGCGATAACGCCAACACCAAACGCTGATGCTAAAATAATAGCGGA